>NZ_JSYB01000024.1:0-283 GCF_054823945.1 Tepidiphilus sp. HLB4
CGGCCGCTTTGGGCACACTGCGGCCGTGGGTGGGCCTCACCAAGGGATGGCACCAGACTTCACGAGCCACACCGTTCGTCGAAGGTTGTAGCAGGCAGCCATCAGGGTAAGCGCAAAGTCGGCTCTGGCTCGTCCAATGGTGCGGATCATCTTGCCGCCCATGTGTTCGATCGCGGCAAACACGTGCTCGACCCGGGCACGGACGCGGGCAATGCGTGTGTTGCGTGCTTTTTGCCGCTTGGGCAGTGGCCGATGGGGCTTGGCCTTGCGCTGGATCTGCGGC
>NZ_JSYB01000095.1:0-637 GCF_054823945.1 Tepidiphilus sp. HLB4
GCCTCCCCCGCGTGCGCGGGGATCGACCTGCGGGCACGGAGGAAGCGCCCGCGCCCAAGGCGCCTCCCCCGCGTGCGCGGGGATCGACCCGACGCCATTCGGCGCGACTACCGCAACGGCGAGCCTCCCCCGCGTGCGCGGGGATCGACCCGACAACATCCGGCGCGACTATCGCAGCGGCGAGCCTCCCCCGCGTGCGCGGGGATCGACCCTTCGCCCCCAAGACCGCCGACGCGGCGTTTTTGCCTCCCCCGCGTGCGCGGGGATCGACCTTTGAATTTTTACCCCGCTGGCGCTGGCGCTGGGCCTCCCCCGCGTGCGCGGGGATCGACCCGGCGACACGCCGGTCAACGGCTACCGCGCCGCGCCTCCCCCGCGTGCGCGGGGATCGACCCGGCGAAGCGGAACACCTGCGCGCCATCGCCAAGCCTCCCCCGCGTGCGCGGGGATCGACCTGCCACGGTCTTGGCGGTCTCGCCCGCCACCTTGCCTCCCCCGCGTGCGCGGGGATCGACCCGTATTGGCGGTCAAAGGCGCCAGCACGCGCGGGCCTCCCCCGCGTGCGCGGGGATCGACCCTTTTTCTGCCTTCGGCTCGTTTAATAACCTCGGCCTCCCCCGCGTGCGCGGGGATCGAC
>NZ_JSYB01000095.1:647-884 GCF_054823945.1 Tepidiphilus sp. HLB4
AGAGTGTGGTTGGTGATTGTTAGCATGAGCCTCCCCCGCGTGCGCGGGGATCGACCTCGGCAATGCGCCGCGCCCACCCGCGGCCGAACGCCTCCCCCGCGTGCGCGGGGATCGACCCCTGTCCGGCCGCTGGCTGCGTGATGGAGAGCGGCCTCCCCCGCGTGCGCGGGGATCGACCTCCGGTCGGCACGTTGATGTCGTTCCGCTTGGAGCCTCCCCCGCGTGCGCGGGGATCGA
>NZ_JSYB01000095.1:894-1009 GCF_054823945.1 Tepidiphilus sp. HLB4
AGGACTGGACCCGTGTCGAGCTCCTGAAGCCTCCCCCGCGTGCGCGGGGATCGACCTGAAGTATATCGGCGGGCAAGACATATACGAGCGCCTCCCCCGCGTGCGCGGGGATCGA
>NZ_JSYB01000025.1:0-60878 GCF_054823945.1 Tepidiphilus sp. HLB4
CCCGGAAAACGGGAGTTGATCGAGGTTCCCTATTGAAAGGCGAGCCTTCGATGACCTTCCTGCTGATCGCAAGATATACCAATGTATTGTTTTTTTCATCCCACAGACGAACCACGCGCGTCTCTTTGAAGAGCAGCGATGTGTCCTCGGAAAATACCGTCTCTTCTTTGGGCAGGCGCGGCGGCAATACGATCGGACCCGTCTGCCGGCAGGCCAAGGAAAACTGTGACGGATCTTGCGCCACGCCGAACGCCCCGGAAATGCCTCCTGTCTTGGCCTGGCTGACGTGGCAGGTCACCCCTTGCACCTTGGGGTCGTGAAAAGCCTCGACGCAGACCTTGTGGTTTGCACCGATGAGCTTCCATGCGGTGGTGACGCAACCGATTTCTTCTGCGTTGGCGAGCAGGGGGCCGCCGAACAGGCAGATCACGAAAACAGCGGCTGACTTGAGGTTCATCTGAGTCTCCCGAGGATATTTTACATAATACAAATTATCACGCTTTTACTTCAAGGGCGCAAGAAAGAGCACCTCGGGTACCGGTGTACCCGCTAGACGGGCCTTCTTGCCCAGCGCCGCGACATGGCGCAAGGTAGCGCGCTGCTCTTCATGACCGAGGAACTCCTGCACTTCTTCGAGACTATAGCGGCCGCACGTCAAGGCCAAACGTGCGAAGGTGTTACGCAAAAGGTTTGCTCCCGTCTGCTCGTGTGTTTCCGTCAGGGGGCCTAGCCAGAGATTGACGCGGCGAAAAAGCCCCGATACGGAAAAAGCGGAACCTTGACGTGTGGCGGGACAAAAGACGTTTCCTGGAATGGATGAGGCCTTGCGCTCGATCTGCCACTCGTCGATCCAGGTCCGCCAAGGTCCTTCCGGCAAAACGAGCGTCCGATGTGCCCGATGGACGCTGTTTGGCCGCACCTCGATTTCGTACAGGGGCGAAACATCTCCCACGCGAAGCCCGATCAATTCGTTTGCACGTAGACCGGCACCGAGCAGCAAACCTGCCGCCGCCCGGTCTCTCTTGCCGCGCCAACCCGGCAAGGCTTCGAGCCGTTCGACGACGGCGGCGAGCTCCGTTTCATCCAGGCTTTCGGGATCGTCGGGATCCAAGATTTTCTCTTTTGCGAGTTCCTCTCGCAAAGGATGTACTCCTGGCCAACCAATACGGGATAGATAACGATACACGCGATCGAGAAGCTGGAGATACCTTCGGCGTGATATGGCTTCGAGCTCATGAGCGGCGAAAATTTTTGCCGCATCCTTGGGAGAAGCCTCGAGCAATCCAACCCCTTCCCTTTCGAGCGCATCGAGCCACCAAGAAAAAATCGCCACATAGGTTTTCGTTGAGCTGCGTCGAAACTGCCGATCATGGACGATGCGTTGTTGTGATAACCAATCGAGGAAACTTTCACGTGGAGCTTCTTGCCACGAGCGCAGATCATCCGCAGGCCAAAAAGTACCATTACGCGTGGGCAACGCAATAGGGGCCGTTTTTCTCATAGGGCCCTACTCCATGTGATTCTTGGCAAGAGTATATTGTAGCAAAAATTTCAATTTACCAACTGTAAGCTCCATTTTGATTGTTGAAGTTATTTGCTGACTTTTGTGGATTCTAGCTATTTCTATTGCAGTTCAGTCGATGGTGCGAGTTTTTTATGGTTTTCGTCTCCTTTGTCCGTAAATTGAAATTTAATTTTCGAGACGGTCGCAGGTCCGGGTCTGGAACTCCTGATAATCAGCTTGGGGGCGTTTTGGTCCGAAAACGCAGCGACCCAAGCACTGCCACGATCAACACGATCGATACGAGCGGCACTTCTCCGCCAAGACGTACGAAGGGGGTAAGACCCTCCCTGCCCTGCACCGTCATGTCCAGCGTACCTTCCTGCCATTCGGGCAAAGCCGAGAGCACTCGACCATCGGCGTCGAACCCTACGCTCACGCCCGTATTCGTCGCCTGAACCCAGGGACGGGCGGTCTCCAACGCCCGCACCCGACCGATCTGGGCGTGCTGGGCTTGCGCGGCGCTGCGGTCGTACCAGGCGAGATTGGAGAGATTGAGTAGCCAGGTGGCACCGGCACGCACGTCACCGGCGATCAGGTCGGCGAAGGCGCTCTCATAGCAGATATTGACTGCCGCTGCGCTCTCGCCCACGCGCAGCATGGCTTGTCGCGCAGCCCCCGGTCCTTGGTCCGACATGGGAATCGACAGGGCGCGGAAAAACCAGCCGAAGAGCGGCGGCGAGTATTCGCCAAACGGAACCAGGTGGCGTTTGTGATAGGAAAAGGGCGCGGCCCTGCCCTGCGCCAGCGCCGAATTGTGGATGACACCTGCCGCGTCGCGCGTGAAAGCGCCATAGAGCACGGTACGATCCTCGCCCAAGACCTGCGCCACGAGGCTGCGCCACTCGTCGGGAATCTGGGCGTCGAGCAGCGGCAGAGAGGTTTCTGGCAGCACCACCAGCGTGCCGCGCGTCTGCGCGAGCAGCTCGGCCTGGCGCCAAAGGTGGCGCCCCAGCAGCGCCCCGTCCCATTTCTGATCCTGGGGAATCGCCGGCTGCACCAGGCTCAGCGCAAGCGGCGCCCCTGCAGGCCGGGACCATTCCACGCCGCGCAGGGCGCCGCCGAGTGCGGCCATGATGGCCACGAACGGCAGCCAGCGCCGCCAGGATAGGCCGAAGGCGATGAGCCCGGCAAGGACGAAGAGCAGGAAACCCACCCCCAGCGCTCCGACGAGCGGATAGAATCCTGCCAAGGGGCTGGGCGGTGTCTGGCTCAGGCCGGGAGTGAGCCAGGGAAAGCCGGAGAAGGCCCAGCCGCGCGCCCATTCGGCGGCCGTGAAGACCGCCGCCGTAAAAAACGCCCGGCGGAAAGCGCTTCCTGACGGAGCCCAGCGCACGGCCAGTCCCGCCGCCAAGGCCCACCACGCGGCAAGGTAGGCGGCAAAGAGCGACACCGCTGCCCAGGCGGCCGGCCAGGGAAGCCCGCCATAGCGTGCGAGCGCCACCGACAGCCACCCTACCCCCACGAGAAAATACGGCCAGACCCAGAGAAAGGCCGCGACCATGGCCTGTCGCGGACTGGCATGCACCAACGCGAAAAAGAGGGGCAGAAGCGCAACGGGCAACCACCAGAACGCCTCGGTCGGAGCGAAGGCCAAAGGGGCGCTCGCTCCGGCAGCGGCGATCAGGATCCCCCCTGCCCAAGGCGGCAGAGAATGGCCGCGCAGGGTCAGAGGCGGCAGCCAGGCGGCCATCCTCACCCTGCGCTTTCCTCTCCGCCCGAGGGTGCTGGCGGGCGCACGCGCAGCCAGTGCAGCCGGCGGCTGTCGGCACGCAGCACCTCGAAAGTCCAGCCGTCGATCTCGAGGCGCTCGCCGCGCTGCGGCAGGCGCCCGAGCCGATGGATCACGAGTCCGCCGACGGTGTCGCTCTCCTCGTCGGAGAACTCGGTTCCAAACGCCTCGTTGAAGTCGATGAGCTCCATCGTCGCCTTGACGCGATAGCTGCCGTCGGCTTCGAGCCGGATGGCGTCTTCCGGCTCGTCGAAGTCGTATTCGTCTTCGATCTCGCCGACGATCTGCTCGAGCACGTCTTCGATCGTCACCAGGCCACTCACTCCGCCGTATTCGTCGGCGACGATGGCCATGTGGTTGCGCCGACGGCGAAATTCGCGCAGCAGCAGATCCAGCCGTTTGGATTCCGGCACGAACACGGCCGGACGCAGGCTATCGCGCAGATCGAACGGCAAGCCGGCGAAATAGCGGATCAGGTCCTTGGCAAGGAAGATGCCGAGAACGTCGTCCTTGCTCTCGCCGATCGCCGGAAAGCGCGAATGATTCGTTTCCGCCGCGAAGCGGGCGATCTCCTCGATCGGATCGTCGATGCGGATCACGTCCATCTGGCTGCGCGGCACCATCACGTCGCGCACGCGCAGCTCGGAAATCGCCAGGGCGCCTTCGATGATGGAGAGCGCCTCGGCGTCGAAAAGGTTTCGCTCGCAGGCCGAGCGCAGCACTTCCAGCAATTCTTCGCGCGTTTCCGGCTCGCGCGACCAGAACGCCGTCAGCCGATCCCACCAGCTACGATGGGAAGGTTCGTCGTCGTCTTTCATCGCTCCTCGTCAGCATACGGGTCGGGAAAACCGAGCCGCCCGAGCACGTCGCGCTCGAGCGCCTCCATCTCGGCCGCCTGCGCTTCGTCCTCGTGGTCGTAGCCTTGCAGGTGCAGCATACCATGCACGATCAGGTGCGCGTAGTGCGCCGCCAGCGGCTTGCCCTGCTCCGCGGCCTCGCGCGCCACCACGGGCGCGCACAGCACCAGATCCCCCATCAAGCCGGCTTCTTCTGGAAGATCATAGACGAAAGAAAGCACGTTGGTGGCGTAATCCTTGCCACGGAACCGCCGGTTCAATTCACGCCCTTCCTCGGCATCGACGAAACGCACCGTCACCTGCGCCTCGCCCTCCAATAAGGCGGCACGCGTCCAGCGCAGCACCGCGGCGCGCGGCGGCAATTCTTCGGCGGCGCAGGCCCGCTGATAGCTCAGGCGCAGGCGTTTCACCGTTCCCCTCCTTCGAGGCGGTCATAGGCTTCGACGATGCGCGCCACCAGCGGGTGGCGCACCACGTCTTCCTTGAGGAACTGGGTGAAGGCCACGCCGCGCACCTCGGCCAGTACCTCGCGCGCCTGCGCGAGACCGCTCTTGGCGCCGCGCGGCAGGTCGATCTGGGTGAGATCGCCCGTGATGACCGCCTTGGAGCCGATGCCGATGCGTGTCAGGAACATCTTCATCTGCTCGGGAGTGGTGTTCTGCGCTTCGTCTAGAATGATGAACGAGTGATTGAGCGTGCGTCCGCGCATGAAGGCGAGCGGGGCGATCTCGATCGCGCCGCGCTCGAAGAGCTTGCCCACGCGCTCGAAACCGAAGAGGTCGTAGAGCGCATCGTACAAAGGACGAAGATAGGGGTCGACTTTCTGCGCCAGATCGCCGGGCAAAAACCCTAGGCGCTCGCCGGCTTCCACCGCCGGGCGCGTGAGCACGATGCGCTCGATTTGTTCGCGCTCGAAGGCGTCGACGGCCGCCGCCACCGCGAGATAGGTCTTGCCCGTGCCGGCCGGGCCGATGCCGAAGGTGATGTCGTGCGACTGGATCGCGCGCAGATAGGCCACCTGGCGCGGCGTGCGCCCGCCGATCGCCCCCTTGCGCGTGCGCAGCTGCGGCACCGCGCCTTCCTCGGCCGACGCCTCGTTCGCGTCGCTCAGGCGTTCGATCACGCCGAGCTGGATGTCGTCGAGCGAGAGCTCTTGCCCGGCGCGGGCCCACAGCCGCTGCAGGACGTCGAGCGCGAGCCTCGCCTGAGCCGGCGCGCCGGCCAGGGTGAAGTGGCCGCTGCGCCGTGCGATCGTCACGTCGAAGGCCGATTCGATCTGGCGTAGGTTCTCGTCGAGCACCCCGCACAGGTTCGCGAGTCGCGCGTTGTCGAGCGGCTCGGCTTCCCACTCCAGGTACTTCATCTCAGGACGCACGGACGAGCACCTCCCCGCGCAGGCTGTGCGGCAGCGCCTCGGTGATCTTCACGTCGATGAACTGCCCCACCAGCCGGGGCTCGCCGCGGAAATTGACCACGCGGTTGTTCTCGGTACGCCCGGCAAGCCAGGCCGGGTCTTTCTTCGAGGGACCGGTGACGAGCACCCGCTCGATGCGCCCTACCATGGCCTCGCTGAAGGCGCGCTCCTGCGCCTCGAGTTGCGCCTGCAATCGGGCGAGCCAGGCGAGCTTGGTCTGCTGCGGCACCGGGTCGGGCAGTTCGGCCGCGGGCGTACCGGGCCGGGCGCTATAGACGAAACTGAAGGAATGGTCGAACTGCAGCTCCTCGACGAGGCGCAGCGTCTTTTCGAAGTCGGCTTCGGTCTCGCCGGGAAAACCGACGATGAAGTCGGAGGACAGCGACAGGTCGGGGCGCACCGCCCGCAGCCGCCGCACGATGGACTTGTATTCGAGCACGGTATAGCCGCGTTTCATCGCCGCGAGCACCCGGTCGGAGCCGGACTGCACCGGCAGGTGCAGGTGGCTGACGAGCTGGGGAATTTTCTCGTAGGCGGCGATCAGGCGCGAAGTCATCTCGCGCGGGTGCGAGGTGGTGTAACGAATGCGCTCGATGCCGGGGATCTCGGCCACACACTCCAGCAGAAAGGCGAAGTCGCCCACTTCGTCCCCCTGACGCGTGATGCGCCCACGCCAGGCGTTGACGTTCTGCCCCAGCAGGGTCACCTCCTTGACCCCCTGCTCGGCGAGCTGGGCCACTTCGACGAGCACATCCTCGAGCGGACGGGAGATCTCTTCGCCCCGCGTGTAGGGGACGATGCAAAACGAGCAGTATTTGGAGCAGCCTTCCATGATGGAAACGAAGGCACTCGCCCCCTCGACGCGCGGCTCGGGCAGCGCATCGAACTTTTCGATCTCGGGGAAGGAGATGTCGACCTGCGGCCGATCCTGGCGCCGACGCGCTTCGATGAGCTCAGGCAGCCGGTGCAGGGTCTGCGGCCCGAAGACGACGTCCACATAAGGGGCGCGGCGCACGATGGCCTCGCCCTCCTGGCTCGCCACGCAGCCGCCCACGCCGATCACGAGATCGGGGTTGCGGCGCTTGAGCTCTTTGACCCGCCCCAAGTCGTGAAAGACCTTCTCCTGTGCCTTTTCACGCACCGAGCAGGTGTTGAAGAGGATGACGTCGGCTTCGAGCGGATCGTCGGTGGGTTCGGCGCCGTAGCGCGCCGCGAGTACGTCGAACATCTTGGTCGTGTCGTACTCGTTCATCTGGCATCCGAACGTGCGGATGTAGACTTTTTTCATTTGCCTGTGGACCCTTGACATCCGAAAGGGAAAACCGGTATATTACCAGACTCGATGGTGAAGTAGCTCAGATGGTTAGAGCGACGGATTCATAACCCGTAGGTCGGCGGTTCGACTCCGCCCTTCACCACCAGTTCCTCCGCGCCGCGATCCCCTTTTTGCACCACCACTTTCTCCCGCTCGATGAGGCGGCGAAAGGTCTCGTCGATGCTCGCCCAGTCGATCACGTCCACGCGGTAAGGCAGATCGGACTCGGAGAAGTCCTCGCGCAACCGGGCGCCGAGATCGAGCGGCAGGGGTCGGTCGGTGATCACGGCCAGATCCAGGTCGGAATACTTCCTTGCCGTTCCCTTGGCGCGTGAGCCGAACGCCCAGACTTCGATACCTGGAAGATGGCGCTGCAGGATGTCCCGCACGATCCGCCAATGCTCTGGGCGGATGTCGAGCGGCGGGACGCTCTCGCTCATGACAGCCGCTCCCGCAGCCGCTCGCGCAGATGACGCACTTCCGTGAGGAATTCGGGGATGCCTCGAACCACTTCGAGCGCGACGTTCTCGTCGTAGGCATGGCTGGTCTTGGCGCGCATCTCGCGGTAACGCCGCCAGTCGGGCCATTCTCCCCGCAGAAGTCCCTGCTCGTTGCCGGCGCGGATCAAATCCTGAAAGGGCATGTCGTCGTACTGCTGCGGTGAGGCAGAGGTGAGCCGGAGAAAGCGCTTGAGCATCTTGTGCGCGAGCTCGTAAGTGAACTCGAAGCGCTGGATCAGTCCGTCGCGAATCTGCAGGTCCTCAGGGTCTTGCAGATATCGCCTCCAACCCTCTTCCAGCCGGGCCAAGGCGCGCTCCAGCGGGGTGATGTCGAGCGACTCATCCATCACGCATCTTCCTCCCTCATCCCCTGCCGGGTTGGTGCTTCGGGTGGCACGGCGATACCCCTCAGCGCTGGCCGATCTTCACGTCGCCGAACACGCCGCGGTGCTGTTGCGGCTGGCAGCGCCAGTATTGCGGCGGGGCCTCGACGGTGGCGCCGAGCGCGGCGGCGGCGTGCCACGGCCAGCGCGGATCCCACACCATCATGCGCGCGAGCGCTACCAGATCGGCTTTTTCTTCGGCAAGAATGGCCTCGGCCTGCTGCGGCTCGGTGATGAGCCCGACGGCGATCACGGGCATGTGCTTCACGGCGCGCCGTACCGCTTCGGCGAATGGCACCTGATAGCCCGGAGCCACCGGAATTTTCTGCAGCGGCGAGAGACCGCCGCTCGAGACGTGGATATAAGCGCAGCCCAAGGGTTCGATCGCCTGCGCGAGCACGATGCTCTGCTCCAGATTCCAACCCCCTTCCACCCAGTCGGTGGCCGAGATGCGCACGCCCACGGGAATGCGCTCGGGAACGGCATCGCGCACCGCCCGGAACACTTCCAACGGAAAGCGCATGCGGTGCTCCAGCGAGCCACCGTACGCATCGGAGCGCTGGTTCGACAGCGGAGAGAGGAATTCGTGCAGCAGGTAGCCGTGCGCCATGTGCAGCTCGATCGCCTGCAGGCCGCAGTCGACGGCGCGCCGGGCGGCGGCCACGAAGGCTTCACGGATACGGGAAAGCCCTGCGGCATCGAGCTCCTGCGGCGGCAGCTCGCCCGGCGCGTGCGGCAGGGGCGAAGGAGCGAGCGCGAGCCAACCACCCTCCTCCACCGGAATCTGGGCGCCTCCTTCCCACGGCACCCGGCTCGAGGCCTTGCGCCCGGCATGGGATAGCTGGATGGCAAGCGGTATCACCCCTTGACGACGCACGGGTGCCAACGACCGGGCGAGCGACTCGGCGTGCGCGTCAGACCATAGCCCCAGACAACCCGGCGTGATGCGCCCTTCGGGCGTGACGGCGGTCGCCTCGACGATGAGCATGCCCGCACCCGAGAGCGCCATTGATCCCCAATGCAGAAGGTGCCAATCACTGGGATGCCCCTCCTGCGCCGAATACTGGCACATGGGCGCGATCACGATGCGGTTGGGCAGCTCCAGCGCCCCCAAGCGGAACGAAGAAAACAGACGGCTCACGGAATTCTCCTTGTTTCAAGGATGTGGGCGCCAGCGCGCCCGCTAGGCCGATGCCCGGAAAAACTGACGCAGCGAGATCTCAGCTCCGAGCGCCCCCAATACCGCCCCGGCGGCAACGAGTGCCACCCCTCCCGCCCAGACGGGAAACGGAAAGAATCCTCCGAGTCCGTAGAGTCGGGCGAGTTCGTCGAACGGCGGCGTGAGCCAGGCGATGAGCCCGCCCCAGAGCGCCGCGCCGACGCAGCCGGCGAACAGCCCCTGCAGCCAGCCGAGCCAGCGAAACGGCCGGCCGATGTAGCCGTCGGTGGCACCCAGGGCGCGCAGCACGGAGATCTCCTGCGCCGCGGCCACGAGTTGCAGCCGGATCGCCAGATAGGTCTGCGCCAGCATTCCCAAGGCGAACCAGGCCGCGAGCGCCGCTGCCACCATCGTGCCGGCGCGCGCGAGCCCATGCACCCGCTCTACCCAGGCCGTGTCCACCTGGACCGCCTCGATGCCAGGCTCGGCGGTGAGCCGTTGCTGCAGCTCGGCCACATCCTGCGGGGCATGGCGACGCGGCACCAGCGTCATGGCGTCCGGTAGGGGATTGTCGGGCAAGGTCTCGATCGCCGCGCCCAGATCCGTCTGCCGCAGACGGGCGAGCGCTTCCTCGCGCGGGATGAACACGGCGCGCGCCACCGCTTCGTCCTCGCGCCAGCGTTGCACCACCGCGAGCGCCTCTTCGCGGGCAAGCTTTTGCCGGAAAAAGGCCGTGATCTGCGGCTCCGTCCCCTGCCCGCCGAACCACTGGGTGACGCCGGCCCCGATCCAGGCCATCGTCGCCGGCAGCGCGAGCGCCGTGGCGAGCACGAGCGTGACCACCGCCGTCACCAGCGGCGCCGTACGCAATAGGATCGCGGCGCGCCCCAGCGCCTCCACCTGCCCTTCCCACCATCCCCGTTTCACCGCGCATCCTCCACCAGGCGACCGTGCGCGAGCACGATGCGCCGCTGCGCCACGCTGGAAAAAAGCGCCTCGTCGTGTGTGGCGATGATCATCGTCACCCCCGCCGCATGAAAGGCGCGCAACAGGCGCACCACTTCCGTGGCGCTGTCGTGATCGAGCTGGGCGGTGGGTTCGTCGGCGATGACCACCGAAGGCCGATGTACTACGGCGCGAGCGATCGCCGCCCGCTGCTGCTCTCCGCCCGAGAGCGTGGGCGGCAGTTCGTGTGCCCGGCCGGCGAGCCCCACGCGCTCCAGCGCTAGTGCCACGCGCTCGAACGCCTGCCGCCGCGGCACCCCGGCGAGCAGAAGCGGCAGGGCCACGTTCTCGGCCACCGTGCGCTGCGGCAAGAGGGGAGCGTCGGAGAGTACCAGGCCGAAGCGACGCCGATAATACGGCAAGCCTCCCCGCCCCAGGCGCGCCACGTCGTGCTCATTGACCGAAACGGTACCGCTGGTGGGTGTCTCCAGACCGGCGATGAGACGAAAGAGCGTGGTTTTCCCCGCCCCCGAATGGCCGCATACCAGAAGAAACTGCCCGGCGGGGATGGTGAGGTCGACATCGACGAGCGCCGCCACCGGGCCGGGATAGATCTTGGCGAGTTTCTCGCAACGGATCATCGTTCGATCCCGAGCAGCGCCTCCACGAAATCGCGGGCCGAGAAGGGGCGAAGATCGTCGATGCCCTCGCCCACGCCGATGAAACGCACCGGCTTGGGGCAACGCCGGGCGATCGCCGCGATCACGCCTCCCTTGGCCGTGCCGTCGAGCTTGGTGAGCACGAGCCCGGTAAGGCCGACGGCCTTGTCGAAGGTTTCGACCTGGGTGATGGCGTTCTGGCCGATGTTGGCATCGAGCACGAGCAGCACCTCGTGCGGTGCGCCCGGCTCGGCCTTGGCGATGACGCGGCGCACCTTGGCAATCTCCTCCATCAGATGCAGCTGGGTGGGGAGCCGCCCGGCCGTGTCGATGATGGCCACGTCCACCCCTCGAGCCTTGGCCGCCTGCACCGCGTCGAAGGCCACCGCCGCCGGGTCGCCGTGCTCCTGCGCGATCACCGGCACGCCGTTGCGCTCGCCCCACACCACCAGCTGCTCGCGCGCCGCGGCACGGAAGGTGTCTCCCGCCCCGAGCAGCACGGTTTTTCCTTGCGACTGGAAGTACTTGGCAAGCTTGCCGATGGAGGTGGTCTTGCCCGCGCCATTGACCCCCGTCACCATGATGATGAAGGGCTTGTGGGACTCGACCTCCAGCGCTTGCTGCAAGGGCAGGAGCAGCTCGGTGAGCAGTTCGGCCATCACGCCGCGCAGCTGCTCGGCGTCGGTAAGGCCGTCTTTTTTGATGCGCCGGCGCAGGGAATCCATCAGCCATTGCGTGGCCTCCACCCCGCAGTCGGCGAGCAGGAGCGTGGTCTCGATCTCTTCGAGGAGATCCTCGTCGATGCGCCGCCGCCCGAAGAGCCCGGCGAGGTTTTGCCGCGTGCGCGCCAGTCCCGCCTTGAGACGCTCGGTCCAGGAGCGCTTGCGCGATTCTTGCTCGGGCGCAGCC
Source organism: Tepidiphilus sp. HLB4 (assembly GCF_054823945.1). Lineage (NCBI taxonomy): Bacteria > Pseudomonadati > Pseudomonadota > Hydrogenophilia > Hydrogenophilales > Hydrogenophilaceae > Tepidiphilus > Tepidiphilus sp. HLB4. The sequence goes on from NZ_JSYB01000025.1 coordinate 11,435, forward strand.
GCACCATGGGATTGCCTCTCCACGGCGACGGGCTCGCCCGCAGGCAGGATCGAATCCGATTCCTGTACGGCGGCCTCGGTCCCCGACTCGGGGGCATGGGGCGAATCTGCTGCCTTCGCTTCGGCTGCAATTGCCTCCTCCGGCGACGTTTCCGGCAAGGTTTGCGCCGACGCGGCGTCGGCGCCGCTGCCGGGGGAAGTTTCGCTGGGAAGCAGCGCTTCGGTGCCTTGCGTCCCGGCCGAATCCGCGGATTCCTTTTTCTTTCGCTTGAACAAACCGAACATGAGGCTGTCTGCCACCTTGGTGCGGACACCCGGAGCGCCAAGCACCGGATACCGCCGAAAAAGTATGGGTACAATGTTGCCTTGGGCGTTTGCTCACCCAACGGGTGAAAAGGATTCTAGCAGATGCGATTCGATCCCTCCCTACGCCGGACGTTCCCCTGGTCGCGGTCGTTTCTCGCCGCCCTCCTCGTCCTTACGGCCTTGCTGGTCGCCACGGCGGCGCGCGCCGAGGCCAAACTCTTTCGCCTCGACAATGGCATGGAACTCATCGTGGTCGAAGATCACCGGGCTCCTTCCGTGGTGCACATGCTCTGGTACGACGTAGGCTCCATCGACGAGCCGGCGGGCAAGACGGGCGTGGCGCACGTATTCGAGCACATGATGTTCAAAGGCACGCCCACCGTGGGGCCGGGGGAATTCAGCCGGCGCGTGGCCGAGCTCGGCGGGCGCGACAACGCCTTCACCAGCCGCGACTACACCGCCTACTTCGAGCAGATCCCGCCGCAGGCGCTGGAAGAAGTCATGAAGCTCGAGGCCGACCGCATGCAGCACCTCGCCTTCGACCCGAATGAGTTCGTCAAGGAGCGCGAGGTGGTGCGCGAGGAGCGGCGCCTGCGTACCGACGACGTACCCGAGTCGCTCGGCGAAGAAGCCCTCATGGCCACCGCCTTCTGGTCCCATCCCTACCACAACCCCGTGATCGGCTGGCCCACCGACCTCGAACGGCTCACCCTCGAAGACGTGCGGCAGTGGTACCGTACCTGGTACGCGCCGAACAACGCCCGGTTGGTGATCGTGGGCGACGTCAAAGCAGAAGACGTTCTGGCGCTGGCCCAGCGCCACTACGGCTCGATCGGTGCACGCCCTGTGCCCGAGCGACCCGTGCGCGACGAAACCCCGCAGCATGGCCGGCGCTACGCGATCGTGCGCGGCCCCACGGAACTTCCTAGCCTGACGCTCGCCTGGAAAGTGCCGCCGCTGCGCGATCTCGAGGCCGACCGCGATCCCTACGCCCTCATGGTGCTCGCCGCCGTGCTCGATGGCTACGACGGCGCACGCCTGACGAAAGCTCTGGTGCGGGAGCAACCCAGGGCCATCGCCGTCTCGGCCGACTATGACGGCCTCGCCCGCGGTCCCGGCCTCTTCACGCTGTCGGCCAGCGCCCGCCCCGGCGTGCCGCTCGATGCCCTGGAAAAGGCACTGCGCGAGGAAGTGGAGCGCATCGCCAAGGAAGGGGTTTCCGAACAGGAACTGCAGCGGGTCATCCGCCAGGCAGTGGCGCAGCAGGTCTATAAGCGCGACTCCCTCATGGGTCAGGCCATGGAGATCGGCTTTTCCCGCGCCGTGGGACTACCATGGGACGCGAGCGCGCGCATCACCGAGGCGCTCAAGCGCGTCACCGCCGCCGAGGTGCAGCGCGCGGCCCAGACCTGGTTCGCCGAAGAAGGGCTCACCCGCGTCGACGTGCTGCCCGACGGCAGCGCGCCGCGCCCCGTCGCCGTCGATCCGCACGCGCCGCTGCGCTGACCTTTTTCCTAGGAGGCACCGATGACCCGCCGTATCCTCCGTACCCGCGCTTTTGCCGCGCTGCTCTTCTTCATCGCCACCGCGTTCTCGCCGCTCGCCCTGGCGTTGCCGACGATCGAGCGCTTCACCACCGCGAACGGCGTGCGCGTCGATTTCGTCGCCAGTCGCGAACAGCCTCTCATCGACGTAGTCGTCTCGTTCGATGCCGGCTCCGCCCGCGACCCCGAGGGCAAGGAAGGGCTGGCTTCCCTCACCCGCCAACTGCTCGACACCAGTACCCGGGTGCACGACGAGCAGGGCCTGAGCGACGCCTTCGCCGATCTGGCCGTCAGCCTCTCCGGTTCGGTCGACGAAGACCGCGCCACCGTGGCCTGGCGCAACCTCTCGGAGGCGCAGGTGCGCGACGCGGCCGCGGATCTGGTGGCCGAAGTGCTCACCCAGCCCATCTTCTCTCCCGCCATCTTCATACGCGAACGCGCGAACGCCAAGGCGGCGCTCAAGGACGCCCTCACCCGGCCCGAGGTGCTCTCCGAACGCACCTTCACCGCCAACGTCTATCGCGACCATCCTTACGGCAAGCTTCCCACGCTCGAGTCGCTCGACCGGATCACGCGCGAGGATCTCATCGCCTTTCATCGCGCCTACTACACCCGCGCGGCGGCGCACGTGGCCATCGTCGGCGATCTCGATCGCGCCCAGGCCGAGCAGCTCGCCGACCGCATCACGGCGAAACTGCCCGCAGGCGAGCCGCCCAAGCCGCTGCCGCCGGTCGCCCCGACCCAGGCGCACGACGAGCGCATCGCCCATCCGGCGCAGCAGGCCCACCTGCGCCTGGGCCTGGCGGTGATGACGCGGGACGATCCCGATTATTTTCCGCTGCTCGTAGGCAACCACGTGCTCGGCGGCGGCGGTTTCGGCTCGCGCCTGGTCGATGAGATCCGGGAAAAACGCGGCTACGCCTACAGCGTGGCGAGCGTGCTCGAGCCGCGCCGCCAGGCCGGGCCTTTCGTCATCGCGCTGCAGACCCGCGGCAAGCAGGCCGAGGAAGCCATGGCGCTCGCGCGCGAGACGCTCGAGCGCTTCCGCGAGCAAGGTCCCACGGCCGAGGAGCTGCGCCGCGCCCAGGACAACATCGCTCAAGGCTTCGGCCTGAGGCTCGATTCCAACCGCAAGCTCATCGGCTACGTTTCCATGATGGGCTATTACGGTCTACCCCTCGACTGGCTGGAGCGCTACCCCGAGGCCGTGCGCGCCGTCAGCACGCAGCAGGTGCAGGACGCCTTCGCGCGGCGCATCGACCCGGCGCGTCTGGTGACGGTGCGCGTCGGCGGCGACGGGGATCGGTGAGGCGATGGCGCGGCTGCGCCTCATCGGCGGTGCCTGGCGCTCGCGGCTGCTCACCGTGCCCGACCTTCCCGGTTTGCGCCCGACGCCGGATCGGGTGCGCGAGACGCTCTTCAACTGGCTGGGGCAGGATCTCACCGGGCTTTCCTGCCTCGATCTCTTCGCCGGCACCGGCGCGCTCGGCTTCGAAGCCGCCTCGCGCGCAGCGGCACGCGTCACCCTCGTGGAGCGCGACCGGCGTCTCGCACGGCGTCTCGAAGAAAACCGGCGGCTGCTCGGCGGCGACACGGTGCGCATTCTTCTTGCCGATGCGTTAGAATGCGCGCGCGCCTGGTCCGAGCCCGTCGACGTGCTCTTCCTCGACCCGCCCTACCGCGAACGTTGGCCCGAGCGGCTCGAACCCTGGCTCGACCGGCTCGTGCGCCCCGAAGGAGCCATCTACCTCGAGGCCGAGCATGAAATCGAGACACTCGGGGCTTGGCACACCGTGAAACGCGGCCGTGCGGGCCAAGTGCATTACCATTTGCTGGAGCGCAGCCCATGAGCGAACGATCGGTCGTCGTCTATCCCGGCACCTTCGACCCCTTCACCCGGGGGCACGAAGACCTCGTACGCCGCGCTTCCCGCATCTTCGACGAGATCATCGTCGCCGTGGCGCGCAGCCGCAACAAAAACCCCCTGTTCGGACTCGAAGAGCGCGTTGAGATCGCCCGCGAAGTGCTCTCGCCTTTTCCCAACGTCGAAGTAGTGGGTTTCGATGGCCTCCTGATCGACTTCATGCGCCAGCGCAGCGCGCGCATCCTGCTGCGAGGCTTGCGCGCCGTCTCCGACTTCGAATACGAATTCCAGATGGCCGGAATGAACCGCAAGCTCTTTCCCGACATCGAAACGGTGTTCCTCACCCCGGCGGACGAATACATGTTCATTTCGGCGACCATGGTGCGCGAAATCGCCCGGCTGGGCGGCGACGTGCGCGGCTTCGTGCACCCCGTGGTCGCCGAACGGCTCGCGCACCGCAATGCCGTGCAAACCGATTGACCTTTCCTTCCTGCGGAGGCTTTTCCATGGCCCTGAAAATCACCGAAGAGTGCATCAACTGCGACGTGTGCGAACCCGAGTGCCCCAACGAGGCGATCTCGCAGGGCGACGAGATCTACGTCATCGACCCGGACAAATGCACCGAGTGCGTCGGTCACTACGACGAACCCCAATGCCAGCAGGTGTGCCCGGTGGATTGCATCATCCCCGATCCGGACCACCGCGAGACCAAGGAGCAGCTGCTGGAGAAATACAAACGCCTCATGGCCGCCAAGGCGAAAGCCTGAGCGCCCGTGCGCACGAAGCGGCGGCGCCCTTTTCCTGCAAAGAGGACGGCGCCGCCGTTTTTGCTGCGCCGCAAAAAGCGTATAATTTTCTTATCGTGTCCCTATCGATCCGCTCCGTGAAGCCCAAGACCCGCTATCGACCTCGTCGCTCGCCTCACCCCCGCTGCGCTCGCGGCTGACGCCTTCGTCGTTTCGCCGCGATCCGAAAACCCCGTCGGCGAAACGTACAAAGGTGCTCCATGCTGCGACTGTTCCAGACCGAAAAAGACGCCATCCGCGAACTGCCCAAAACCCTCACCGCCGACGCACAGGCCGTGGCGAGGGCGCTGTGGATCGACGCGCAAGACCCGGACGAAAACGAGCGCGAGCTGCTGCAGCGGCTGTTGAACGCCGAACTCCCCGAATCCGAAGACGTCGAGGAAATCGAGTCCTCCGCGCGCTTTTTCATCGACAACCAGGGGCTGCACGTCCACTCCCTTTTCCTTGCCCAGGAAGAGGGCCGCCACGTCACCGTCACCGTCGCTTTCATCCTGCAGCGCGATCGCCTCATCTCGGTGCGCGAGGAAGACCTGGCCGACTTCCGCCTGCTGCGCATGCGTGCTCGCCACGGCCAGGTGCACGCGCGTACCCCCCAAGAGCTGCTCGTGACCATCTTCGAGCAGAAGGTGGAAAACCTCGCCGACACCATCGAAGACCTGCACCGGCGGCTCGAGGACGTCAGCTTCATGGTGCTCGAGGACGAGAACGCCGAGCTCGAGGACGCCATCGACAAGCTGGCCAAGATCGAGAACAGCAACGGACGCATCCGCCTGTGCCTGATGGACACCCAGCGCGCCGTCTCCTTCCTGCTGCGCCATCTGCGCGATCAGGCCGAACTGCAGGAAACCTGCCGCGAGATGATCCGCGACCTCGAAACCCTCATGTCGCACACCAACTTCGTCTTCGAGAAGATCAACTTCCTCATGGATTCGGCGCAGGGGTTCATCAACATCGAGCAGAACCAGATCATCAAAATCTTCTCGATCGCGGCGGTGGTCTTCCTGCCGCCGACGCTCGTGGCCAGCATCTACGGCATGAACTTCGAGCACATGCCGGAGCTGCATTTCGAATACGGCTACCCCCTGGCGCTGCTCCTGATGGTATTCAGCGGTTTCGCTCCCTACTTCTATTTCAAGCGTAAGGGATGGCTGTGAAACTGGCCGAACACCCCATCCGGCAGGCGCTGCACGAAGAGATCCACGCCCGGCCTTCCGTGCCGCTCGTGGCCCCGGCCACGGTGGTCCAGCTCTCCTGGCTGCTGCCGCGTGAGGCCACATCCGAGCGTCTCCTCGAGCACTGGATGCGCCTGCGCAATCTTCCTGGCGCCGTGCTCGAGCTCGATGCCGCGGCGCAATCGCTCCTACGGTGGGGCGGGTTGCGCATCAAGCGCGAGCGCCACGCCGAATTCCATTCCTATACCTTCTATCTCGACGGCGATCACGACTTGCCCGCGGCGATCCTCTCACGCCTTCCCGAGGGGTGGCTCGAGGCCAGCCCCGGCGAAGTCATCGCCGCCACGCACGTGCGCCTGCGACCGATATCCGACACGCCGCCGAGCGAATTCCTCGACGCGGCCGATCCTTTCGGCCCGGCGCTCGTCGCCTCGAAGATCTCCGATGGCAACGCCTGGGTGCTGAGCGACTTTCAGTTGCACGAGGGTTTCATCCAGTTGATCGTGCTCGATGCGGCGATGACGCCCAAACAGGCCGGACGCGCCGTGCAGCGGCTGCTCGAGATCGACACCTACCGCATGCTGGCGCTGCTCGCCTTTCCCGTGGCCAAGGAGGTCGGCGCCTTCTTGGGTCGAGCAGAGGCGGAACTGGCCGAACTGGTAGCCGCCATGAGCCGCGCCGCCTCGTTCGAGGACGAGCGCGACATTCTTGCCCGGCTCACGCACCTGGCCGCCGAGATCGAGCATTCCATCGCCGCCAGCGCCTACCGCTTTGGCGCCGCGGCAGCCTACAGCGCCCTGGTGCGTCAGCGCATCGCCGAGCTGCGCGAGATCCGGCTTGCCGGCTATTCCACCCTGCAGGGCTTCATGGAGCGGCGCTTCGCCCCGGCCATGAATACCTGCGCCGCCGTGGCGCGGCGTCAGGAGGAGCTCTCGCAGCGCTCGACGCGCAACTCCCAGCTGCTGCGCACCCGCGTCGATCTCGAACTCGAGCGGCAGAACCAGCAGCTGCTCGCGCAGATGAACCGCCGCGCCAAGCTGCAGCTGCGGCTGCAGGCAGCCGTCGAGAGCCTGTCGGTGATGGCCATCACCTACTACGGCTCGCAGCTCGTGCATTACCTCGCCAAAGGCTTCGAGCCCTGGCTGCACATAAAGCCGGAACTGGCCACCGCCGTGTCCATCCCCCTGCTCGCCGCCCTGATCGCTCTGGGCGTGCGCCGCGTCCATCGGGTAGTGGAGCACGAAGGCTAGCGCCCGTGCGATAATTTCCTTTTTCAGAATGCCGGGGAAGGATCCATGGCCGAGGCGATCTTCGAGACGCACATCACCAGTCTGCCACTCATCGGACGCGGCAAGGTACGCGACCTCTATGCGGTTGGCGAGGACAAGCTCCTCGTCGTCGCCACCGACCGGCTCTCCGCCTTCGACGTCGTCCTGCCCGATCCCATCCCGGGCAAGGGCAAGGTGCTCACGGCGATCACCGAATTCTGGCTCGAGCAGCTCGCCGGCATCGTGCCGGATCATCGCACCGGTATCGATCCGACTTCCGTCGTCGCGCCCGGAGAGCGCGACCAGGTCGCCGGGCGGGCCATGGTGGTCAAGCGTCTGCAGCCGCTTCCCATCGAAGCGGTGGTGCGCGGCTATCTCATCGGCTCCGGCTGGAAAGAATATCAGCAGAAAGGCAGCGTCTGTGGCATCACGCTCCCAGCGGGGCTGCGGCTTGCCGAGCGGCTGCCCGAGCCGATCTTTACCCCGGCCACCAAGGCCGAGGCGGGCGAGCACGACGAGAACATTTCCTTCGAGCAGGCCGAGGCGCTGTGCGCCGCAAAGCTCGCGCCGCACGACGGCGCCGCCCTCGCGCGCCAGGCCAAGGCTGCGGCGCTCGCGCTCTACATCCGGGCGCGCGACTACGCCGCCGAGCGCGGCATCCTGATTGCCGACACCAAGTTCGAGTTCGGCATCGACGCGGCCGGCGTGCTGCACCTCATCGACGAAGTGCTCACCCCCGATTCCTCCCGCTTTTGGCCGGCCGACGCCTGGCAGCCCGGCACCAACCCGCCTTCCTTCGACAAGCAGTACGTGCGCGACTATCTCGAGACGCTCGCCTGGGACAAGACCGCGCCCGGCCCGCGCCTGCCGGAAGAAGTCATCCGGAAGACCGCCGAGAAGTATCGCGAGGCGTATCGGCGGCTGGTTGGGCGATCGCTGCCGGAATAACGCTTCCTGAAGGGGGTAATTCCGGCGCAGCCCCCCTCGCCGCGATTCCGAAAACAAAAAGAGGAGACTCCCTATGGCCTACAGCCGCCGCACGACGGCGCTCGTCGTCGTCATCGCCGCCTACGTTTTGTCCTTCTTCCACCGCTTCGCCCCCGCTGGCATCGCCACCGAGCTCGCTGCGGCCTTCCACACCAGCGCCGCCTCGCTCGGCACGCTCGCCGCCACCTATTTTTACGTCTACACGCTGATGCAGCTGCCCACTGGCATCCTCGCCGACACCGTGGGGCCGCGGCGCATCATCGTAGCGGGCGGGTTCGTCGCCGCCGCGGGAAGTCTCCTCTTCGCGCTCGCCCCGTCGCTGGAAGTGGCACTCGCCGGACGCACCCTCACGGGCCTTGGCGTGTCGGTCACCTTCATCGCCATGCTCAAGCTCTTCGCCCTGTGGTACGACGAGCGGCGTTTCGCCTCTCTGGTGGGTCTGGGCATGTTCGTCGGCAACCTCGGCTCGGTGCTCGCCGGCACGCCGCTCACGGCGCTTGCGCAACTCACCGGCTGGCGCGGCGTGTTCGTGGCTACGGCGCTGGCGTCGCTCGCCATCGCCGTGCTGTGCTGGCGGCTCATCGAACCGGAGCAGCCGGGCACCCTCAAGCGCTTCGACCGTACCGTGATCCTCGGCGGATTGGCGACCATCCTGCGCAACCGCGCCACCTGGCCCGCCGTGCTCGCCAACTTCGGCATCGCCGGCAGCTTTTTCGCCTTCGCCGGCCTGTGGGCTACCCCCTACCTCATGAGCGTGCACGGGCTGACGAAACTGCAGGCTTCGCACCACCTCTCTCTCTACTTTCTCGCCTTCGCCGTAGGGTGCCTGGCCATCGGGTCCTTGTCGGACCGGCTCGCGCGGCGCAAGGCGGTGCTGATTCCCGCCGCCGCCGTCTACCTCGCCTGCTGGGGCGTGTGCCTCTTTGCCGGCCCCCTGCCCGAGCGCCTTACCTTCCCCCTCTTCGCCCTCATGGGCCTTGCGACCTCTTCCTTCTCGCTCACCTGGGCCTGCGCCAAGGAGGTCAATCCGCCGGCGCTCTCGGGCATGAGTACGGCGCTCACCAACATGGGCGGATTCCTCGGCGGCGCCCTTCTGCAGCCGCTCGCCGGCGCGCTCATCGACCATGCCTGGAACGGCACGGTGGTCGACGGCGTGCGGATCTACGCGCCCGAGCATTTCACCGCGGCGATCGCCTGCCTGGCCGGCGCCGCCGCCCTCGGTTTTCTCGGCGCCTGTCTCGTGCGCGAGACACGCGCCCGCAACCAGTGGCAAAATCCCGCCTGAAGAGAATCCACCTCGAGGACACGATGAACGCACCAGAGCATCCGCTGCTGCATCCCTTTCAACTCCCTCCCTTCGACCGCCTCCGGCCGGAGGACGTCGAGCCGGTCATCACCGAACTCATCGCGCGGGCCCGCGCCGCGATCGACCACGCGATGGATGAGCGCACCCCGCCCACTTGGGAAGACTTCGTCGCACCGCTCGAACACGCGCTCGAGCAGCTCTCGGACGCATGGGGCGTGATCGGACACCTGCACAGCGTGATGGACACTCCCGCCTGGCGCGAGGCCTATAACAAGCTGCTCCCCGAAGTCACGCGTTTCTGGACGGAACTGGGGCAGAACGAGGCGCTCTACCGCAAGACGCAGGCGCTCGCGCAAAGCCCCGAATTCGCCCGCCTCTCGCCCGAGCGCCGCCGCGTGATCGAGCTCGACCTGCGCGACCATCGGCTTGCCGGCGCGGAACTGCCGCCCGAGAAGAAACCCCGCCACCGCGACATCCAGCAGGAACTGTCGGCGATCGCGGCCAGGTTCTCGGAAAACGTGCTCGATGCGACCAACGCCTACCAGGAGTGGATCGAGGACGAGGCGCAACTTTCCGGCATCCCGGAGGAAGTGCGGGCTATGGCGCGCGAGGCGGCGCAGGCGCAGAATCGCCCGGGCTGGTGCTTCACCCTGCAGATGCCCTTCTACCTGCCGGTGATGCAGTACGCCGACGATCGGTCGCTGCGCGAGCGCATGTACCGGGCGCACGCCACGCGGGCCTCCGAGTTCGGCCCCCCCGAGCGCGACAACGGCCCGCTCATCGAACGCATCCTGGCGCTGCGCGGCGAAGAGGCGCTACTGCTGGGCTACCCCGACTACGCCAGCTACTCGCTCGTGCCCAAGATGGCCGACCATCCGGAGGAAGTCGCTTCCTTCCTGCGGGAACTCGCCGCCCGCGCCAAGCCCTTCGCCCTGCGCGACCTGGAAGAACTGCGCGCCTTCGCCCGCGACACCCTCGGGCTCGATCCGCTCGAACCGTGGGACATCGCCTATGCCTCGGAAAAATTGCGCCAGGCGCGCTACGACTATTCCGAACAGGAAGTGCGGCGCTACCTGCCGCTGCCGCGCGTCCTGGAGGGGCTCTTCGCCCTCTTGGAACGGCTCTTCGGCGTGCGCCTCGTGCCCGACACCGCCCCCGTGTGGCATCCGGACGTGACCTTCTACCGCGTCGAGCGCGACGGCGCGCCGATCGCCTATTTCTACGTCGATCTCTACGCGCGCGACACCAAACGCGGCGGCGCCTGGATGGACAGCGCCAAGTCGCGCCGACGCGAGGGCGAGTCCCTCATGCTGCCGGTGGCCTACCTCGTGTGCAACTTCGCCCCGCCGGTGGGCGGCAAGCCCCCCACGCTCACCCACGACGACGTGCTCACCCTCTTCCACGAAATGGGCCACGGGCTGCATCACATGCTCACCCAGGTCGACGAAGCGCCCATCTCGGGCATTCACCACGTCGAATGGGACGCCGTGGAGCTGCCCAGCCAGTTCATGGAAAACTTCGCCTGGGAATGGGAAGTGCTGCAGCACATCACCGCCCACGTCGACACGGGCGAGCCACTGCCGCGCCCGCTCTACGAGAAGATGCGCGCGGCGAAGAACTTCCAGGCCGGCATGCAGATGGTACGCCAGATCGAATTCTCGCTCTTCGACCTGCGCATCCACCGCGAGCTTGCCAAAGCCCAGGAACCGGCGCCCGAACGCGTGCCGCTTGCCGAGGTACTGCGCATCCTGGAAGAAGTGCGCGACGAGGTGGCGGTGATCCGCCCGCCTTCCTGGCATCGCTTTCCCCAGAGCTTCTCGCACATCTTCGCCGGCGGCTATGCGGCCGGCTACTACAGCTACAAATGGGCCGAAGTGCTCTCGGCCGATGCCTACGAGGCCTTCGAGGAAGCCCAGGCGCGCACCGGCACCGTACTCGATCCCGATACCGGACGCCGCTTCTGGCGCGAGATCCTCGCCGTGGGCGCAAGCCGCCCCGCGGCCGAATCCTTCCGCGCCTTCCGCGGCCGCGAGCCGCGCATCGACGCACTGCTGCGGCACAATGGACTGGTGGAGGAAGCGGCGGGCGGCTAGAGGCGTCGCGCGGCGCCTTCAGCCGAGCAGCCGCTCGACGAGCGCCGCCGCGCGCGCCTCCACCTCCGGATCCTGGACGATGGCCCGGCCCCACTCACGCTGTGTCTCGCCGGGCCACTTGTTCGTGGCGTCGATCCCCATCTTGCTGCCCAGCCCGGCTTCGGGCGAGGCGAAGTCGAGATAGTCGATGGGCGTGTGCTCGGCGATCAGCGTGTCGCGCGCCGCATCCACGCGCGTGGTGAGCGCCCAGATCACTTCCTGCCAGTTGCGGATGTCGACGTCCTCGTCCACCACCACGATGAACTTGGTGTACATGAACTGGCGCAGGAAGCCCCAGATGCCGAACATCACACGCTTGGCGTGCCCTGGATAGGCCTTTTTGATCGACACCAGCGCCATGCGGTAGGAGCAGCCCTCCGGCGGCAGGTAGAAATCGACGATCTCCGGATACTGGCGCTGCAGCAGCGGCACGAAGACTTCGTTCAGGGCCACGCCCAGCACCGCCGGCTCGTCAGGCGGCTTGCCGGTGTAAGTGGTGTGGTAGATCGCATCGCGCCGCAGCGTGATGCGCTCGAGCGTGAGCACGGGGAAGACCGCCTGCTCGTTGTAATAGCCCGTGTGATCCCCGAATGGACCTTCGAGAGCCGTGTCGCCGGGATGGATGTGCCCTTCGAGCACGATCTCGGCGCGCGCCGGCACCTGCAAGCCCCCCACGGCCTCGGTGAGCTCGGTTTTGGCGCCGCGCAGCAAGCCGGCGAACTGGTACTCGGAAAGGGTATCGGGCACCGGCGTGACCGCGGCGAGGATGGTGGCCGGATCGCAGCCGATCACCACCGCCACGGGAAAAGGTTCGTCGGGGTGCAGCCGGGCGTGTTCGGCGTAATCGATCGCCCCGCCGCGATGGGCGAGCCAGCGCATGATCACCCGGTCTGACCCGATCACTTGCTGGCGGTAGATCCCCAGGTTCTGGCGCTTCTTGTGCGGCCCGCGGGTAACCACCAGCCCCCAGGTGATGAGCGGACCCGCATCCCGCGGCCAGCAGTGCTGGATGGGCAGCCGGGAAAGGTCGAGCTCCGCCCCCTCCCACACTACTTCGCGGCAGGGCGCGCGCGAGACGACCTTCGGCGCCATGTCGAGCACCTTGCGCAGCACCGGCATCTTCTCCCAGGCGTCGCGCCAGCCCCGCGGCGGCTCCGGTTCTTTCAGATAAGCGAGCAGGCGCCCGACGTCGCGCAGCGGCTCGCGCCAGTCGCCGTCCTCGCCCACGTCCTGCCCCATGCCCAGCAACACCCGGCGCGGCGTGCCGAAGAGATTGGCAAGCGCCGGGATCGAATGCGTCCGGCCTTGGGTGTGCGGACGCTCGACGAGCAGCGCCGGTCCCTGGCGTCGCAGGACGCGCTCGGCAAGCGCCGTGAGCTCCAGGTGCGTATCCACGGGTTCGGACACCCGTTTGAGCTCGCCCAGCGCCTCGAGCCGGGCGCAGAACTCGCGCAGATCGGCAAACGCCACGGCGCTCATCCCAGATCGGCGAGCAACGCACGCACCTCGGCCACGAGGGACTGCGCCGCCGCGGCAGAGGCTTGCTGCCAATCCTCGCCCTCACTCGCGTAGAGGATGGCGCGCGAGGAATTGAGGATCAGGCCGGGAAACTCGGGACGCCACCAGCCGGCGCGCACCGTGGCCGCCAGGTCGCCGCCCTGCGCACCAATGCCCGGCACGAGCAGCGGCACGCCCGGCGCGAACGAGCGCACCCGCGCCACTTCCTGCGGCCAGGTCGCGCCCACCACCAAGCCCGCCTGCCCGTTCGTATTCCACGGGCCAGCAGCCAGGCGCGCCACGCGCTCGAAGAGCCGCTCGCCGCCAGCCAGCTCCAGCGCCTGCAGCTCGGCGCTTCCCGGATTGGACGTGCGGCACAGCACGAACACCCCCTTGCCCGGGTAAGCGAAGAAAGGTTCGAGCGAGTCGCCGCCCAGATAGGGATTCACCGTGACCGCATCGGCCCCGTAACGCTCGAAGGCTTCGCGCGCATAGTGACGGGCGGTGGAGCCGATGTCACCGCGCTTGGCGTCCAGGATCACGGCAATGTCGGGATGATGCAGCTTCACGTGGGCGACGAGCCGCTCGAGCACGCTCTCCAAACCCAGGGCGGCGAAATGCGCGATCTGCGGCTTGAAGGCGCACACGTAAGGCGCGCACGCCTCGATCACCTCGCGGCAGAACACCCAGACCCCCTCGGCGAGCGGCAAAGCGCGCACGCTGCGCGGCAGGCGTTCCGGTTCCGGATCCAGCCCCACACAGAGTAGCCGCGCCGGATCGCGCCAGCGCCCGCGCAGCAATTCGAGGAAAGCCGTCTGCGTCACTTCGTTCTCCCTTCAAGCACGCCACAGATCGAGCACGACGCCGGCAAAGAGCACGAGCCCGATGTAGTTGTTGTGCAGGAATGCCTTGAAGCAGCGCGCCGGCTCGCGCGTGCCGATGAGCTCCAGATGGTAAGCAGCGATGCCCGCGGCCACCACCAAGGAGACGAGGAAAGGCGCCCCAGCCCCGGCGAGGATGCCGGCGCGCGCCCACAGGGCAAAGGCCGCGAGGTAACAGAGAAACACCGCCAGCACGTCCCAGCGCCCGAAGGTGATGGCCGAAGAATGCACCGGCAGTTTCAGGTCGTCGGGGCGGTCGGCCATGGCGTATTCGGTGTCGTAGGCGATGGTCCAGAAGAAGTTGGCGGCAAAGAGCGTCCAGCACGCCGCGTCGGTTTCGCCGCGGATCGCCACCCAGGCCATGGGGATGCCGAAGGAAAACGCCACGCCCAGGTAAGCCTGGGGCACCGGCAGAAAGCGCTTGGTGAAGGGATAGGTGGCAGCGATCACGAGCGCCGGCACCGACCACGCCACCACCCTCCAGCCTAGGGGCAGCACCAGGAGGAAGGCAAGCCCGGCCAGCACCGCGGCGACCTTGAGCGCCTCCTGGGGCGAGATCTTTCCGGCGGCAAGCGGCCGCTCGCGCGTGCGTTCGACGTGGGCATCGAAGTCGCGGTCGGCCCAGTCGTTGATGGCGCAGCCCGCCGAACGCATGAGGAAGGTTCCCACCACGAAAACGAAGAAGACCCCCGGCGGCGGCACCCCGCCTGCGGCCCACCACAGGGCGATCAGAGTCGGCCACAGCAGCAGCAGCGTACCGATGGGTCGATGCCCCCGGATCAGCTGCCAATAGAGCGGCAGGCGCGCTCTCCAGTCGAAATTCGGCTCCATCGCTCGTCACGTCGGTGTAATGAGAAGGTCGATCGGCGGCAGGAACACCTCGCTCACGAGAAGCGGAACGCCCGCCCGCCAAAAGAGCGAGCGTCGCGCCCACAAACCCGGCGGTACTTCCCGCCACAGCGCCGATGCGCGATGATACCGCGGATCGCGCGCATCGAGCCGAACCGCCTGCACAGTGCCGCGGCGTACCGTGGGATCGGCGAAGAGCACCGCGCCCAGCGGACGGTTGCCGATGCGCTGCAACAGACGCCACGGGTATCGCACGCCCTGCCACGCCGTCAGCGAGCGTGCGAACACTACCGGCACGCCGTCGGCAAGAAGCGCCACTTCGCGCACGCGCACCCTCTCCCACCTCGGCACATTCAGGGCGATCGCTTCGTCCGGATAGGGGCGACCCCATCCTTCCCAAAGACGACGCACGGCAAACTCGCGGCAGTGCGCCCGGATGCGGGCAGTGAGCGACCCCCGCTCGGCAAGCCAAGGCTGCAGACGGCGCGGCACCCCGACAGGCAAACCGGATCGCCAATGCGGCACGAAGAAGAGCGGCCCCTCAGGCATGGAGCCACGCTCCGCCGCCCGGCACCCAGCGCCGGATGAGGACTTCGGCGAGCGCCGGATCGCGCGCGAGCACTTCGTCGGCGAGCTGTTGTGCGAGCGGCACGAGATCCTCGTCCGCCACCAGGTCGGCCACGCGCAGGCTGGGCACGCCACTCTGGCGCAGCCCGACGAATTCGCCGGGGCCGCGCAGCCGCAGATCCTCGCGCGCGAGCGCAAAACCGTCGTCGTTGGCGCGGATCGCCGCGAGCCGCTGGCGCGCCGTCGCCGAGAGCGGCTCACCGTAGCACAGCACGCAGAAGGAGGCGTCGCTGCCGCGCCCCACGCGCCCGCGCAGCTGATGCAGCTGCGCCAGGCCGAAACGTTCGGCATGATCGATCACCATGAGGCTCGCGTTGGCCACGTCCACGCCCACCTCGATCACGGTGGTCGCCACCAGCACGTCGAGTGCACCGGCCACGAACCGCGCCATCACTTCCTGCTTTTCTTCGTTCCTGAGCCGCCCGTGCAGCAGGCCGACCCGCAGCTCTGGCATCGTCGCGACGAGCTCCTGCCAGGTGGCGGTCGCCGCCTGCAGGTCCAGCACTTCCGATTCTTCGATCAAGGGGCAGACCCAGTAGGCCTGTCGCCCCTGGGCGCACCAGCGGCGCACCCGCTCAATGAGCTCGCCCCGGCGCCGCTGCGACAGCAGCACGGTCTGCACCGGCTGGCGCCCCGGCGGGCGCTCGTCGAGCAGCGACAACTCCAGGTCGGCGTAGATCGCCAGCGCGAGCGTGCGCGGAATGGGGGTGGCGGACATCATCAGAAGGTGCGGCGAGAGCCCCTCGCCCGCCTTCGCACGCAAGGCAAAGCGCTGACGCACGCCGAAGCGGTGCTGCTCGTCGACCACCGCGAGCGCCAGACGCGGCAGCGCCACCGCCTCTTCGATGAGCGCGTGCGTGCCGACCACCAGCATCGGTTCCCCCTGCGCGAGCCGGGCGCGCAAGGTCTGCGCGCTGCGCGCCGGCGTGGCGCCGGAGAGCAAGGCCACTTCGACTCCGGCCGGGGTTAGCCACTCGCCGAGCTTGCGCGCGTGCTGTATCGCGAGGATCTCGGTGGGCACCATCAGCGCCCCTTGATGGCCCGCATCCAGCGCCCGCGCGAGCGCGAGCGCCGCCACCACCGTCTTGCCGCTGCCCACGTCGCCCAGGAGCAGACGGTGCATCGGATGAGGTTTTCCCAGATCGGCGTCGATTTCGGCGAGCACCCGCTGCTGCGCCGCCGTGAGGGTGAAAGGCAAGGCCTCGCGCAGGGCCCGCCGCACCGGCCCTTCCGGCTCGGGCAAGGCCGGTGCCTTGGCCGCGAGCCGCACGGCCCGGGCACGGCGCATCGACGCCTGCTGCGCCACCAATTCTTCCAGTTTGAGTCGGCGCCGCGCCGCCGTCAGCCGCGCTTCGTCGGCACCGGCGCTCGGCGCGTGCAAGCATTCCAGCGCCTCGCGCAGCGGCGGCAGCTGCTCGCGCGCGCGCAGCGCTTCGTCGAGCCACTCGGCGGGCGAAACCACCTCCAGCGCCCGGCGCACCAGACGGCGCAAGAGCCCCTGCGACAACCCCTCCACGCTCGGATAGACAGGGGTGAGGCGATCGGGCAGCGGCGCCTCGAGCGGCACCAGCCGCGGGTGGAACATCTCGCGCTCGCCGAAGAAACCGACCCGGATTTCGCCGAACCAGCGCATGTGCCGTCCCGGCTCGAGCCGCTTGACGGTACCGGGATAGACGTGCAGCCAGCGCCCCGTGAGCAGCCCCGTACCGTCGTCCAGATGCGCGACGAGCTGCGGCCGCGGCCCCTCCTTGCGCTCCACGCGCACGATGCGGCCTTCCACGAGTACGGACGAACCGGCCTGCGCCTGCGCCACGGGCGTGATGCGCGTCTCGTCCTCGTAGCGCAGCGGCAAGAGAAAAAGGAGATCCTCGGGGCGCATCACCCCGAGTTTCACCAGACGCGAAGCCACCGCCGGGCCGACGCCCGGCCAGGATTCCAGCGGATGGCGGAAAGGCGCTTGCGCGGGCAAGGCCGGATCACACCCCCAGCCAGACGACGGCCTCGGCCTCCACCATCGCCCCGCGCGGCAGCCCTTTCACCTCCACCGCCGAGCGCGCCGGATAGGGCGCGGCGAAGTAGCGCGCCATCACCTCGTTGACGGTGGCAAAGTATGATAGATCGGTGAGAAAGACCGTGAGCTTCACCACCTGATCGAGGCTCGCCCCGGCCGCCTCCACCACCGCCTCGAGATTGGCGAACATCCGCTCGCACTGCGCGGCGAATTCCGGCGGCAGGGTCATCGTGGCCGGATCGAGCCCAAGCTGGCCGGAGACATAGAGCGTGTCTCCGGCGAACACTGCCTGGGAATAGGTGCCGATCGCTGCCGGAGCCTTGTCGGTATTGACGTGACGTCGCATTGCCCTGCTCCTTACGCCCGCACGACCATTTCACAGCTGAAGCGCTCGAGCACTTTCTGCAGTCCGCGGCGCGCGGCGGTGTTGATGAGGAGCGGCCCCATGAAGTTCGCCCGCAAGCCGGTGTCCTGCGGCGTGTTCGCCTCGGCTCCATCGGCTCGGCGCACGATCACGGCCAAGGCCACATCCTCGGGCTTTTCGATCTGCAACTGGGCCGCCTCGCCGTCGGAGAGGGTGATCTCGTAGCGCACGCCCAAGGCATCCGGGTTCACCACGGAAAAGGCCACCTCGGGATCGTCCAGACTCTGCAGGATGAAGACCTTGGGACGATCTTCGCCCGCCTTCCCTTCCGCATCGTGCGCCAGCATGAAACGCTTGCACGCCTCGAACCCTGGTAGGCCATTGGGAAACTCGATCACCTTGTCTTCGGCCACGTCCACTTCGCCCAACACCGGACTTTGCAGTTTCATCGCACACCTCCTTACCGTTGATTTGAATGTCTCACTTGACCTGCATCACACCGGCAGCGCCGAGCTTGTGCTGGCGTTTGAGCCGTTCGGCCGCCTGCTGCGCTTCCTGGCGCGTGGCATAAGGGCCGACCAACACCCTGGACTGCAGCCGCGCCGGAAAACCCAGCGCATCCAGCTGCCCGGCGAGTCGCTCGGCGGCGTCCAGCCGGCCGAACACGCCCACCGGCACATAATATCCCTTGTCCAGAGGTTTCGAACGCATAGCAAGAGGAGATTTGTCCGGCATTTCCGCCGATGGGGCGGGCGCAGACGCCTCGCCGTGCAGGGTTTCCGCTCCGCGGAGATCGTTGCCGGGAGAAATGCGCTCGGTATGCTCGGCCGTGGCGCGTTCCGGCGCAGCCGGTTCGGGGCGAGTTTGCTCCGGCGAAGCGCTGGCGTTTCCGGAGGGCGGTTCGGGAGAAACAGGGGCAACGCGCGCCGACACTTTCGCCGCAACGACGGGCACCGCGACGGGGGGCGCAGGTTCGGGCGCCTTTTGCTCGTTCGCCAGGTACCACAGCGCGAAAGCCGCCACGGCGGCGAGCACCGAGGCGGGCACCACCCGCTTCCAGGGAAAAGGTGTGGAAGTCCCCTTGCCCGCCTTCATGGTGCAGTTCCCCGGTCGCCGCGCGCCATCGCCACCAACAGCTCCGCCTCGCCGAGCGTGATGCCGCAGCGCGCGGCGATCGCTGGTGCATCGAGCCCGCGGCGGGCAAGCACCATCGGCTCTACATATTCGGGGGAAGCGGCGAGCGGTTCGACGGCGGAAGGCGCCGGAGCCGGTTCTGCCGCAGCAGACTGTTCGAGGCGCTGCAATCGGTCGAGGATCTGCTGCAGCTGACGGGCGTGCTCATCGAGCGCGTGCTGCATCGCCTCACAGCGGCGCTCCAGCGTCTTCACCGTGAGATCGAGCCCGAAAGGAGCGGCCGACTGCGGCAAAGGCGGAGAAGCCATCCGTTGCCGGACACGCCACCAGCGCACGACCTCGAACACCACCCAGGCGATGCTCGCCACCAGGATCCCGCCGATCACCCACTGCACGCTCAGCGCTCCGCCGTCCTTTACCTCGGCAATGATAAAGCCGTCCGGCATTCCCGCCAAGCGGGGAAGATCGAGGCATGCACCGAAAGCGCGTTCAGCGACCGCGGAAACGTGGCTTGCGCTTGGCGAGGAAGGCTTCGATGCCTTCGACGAAATCCTCGGTGGCGCTGCAGTCGCCAAACGCCTCGGCCTCGGCGAGGAGCTGCGCTTCCAGGCTCTGTTCGAGCGAATCGGCGAGCAGCGAGCGGATACGCCCATAGGCATAGCTCGGTCCGGCGGCCAGGCGTGCGGCCAGCGCCTCGACTTCGGCATCGAGCGCTTCGGGCGCGACCACGCGGTTGACGATCCCCAGCTCCAGGGCACGCTGCGCGTCGAATCGCTCCGAGAGGAGGAAAAGCTCCGCCGCACGCCGGCTACCGACCGCCCGGGGTAAGAAGTAGGACAACCCCCCGTCGGCCGGAAGCCCCAGCATGGCATAGGCCGTGGTAAACACCGCGTCGCTCGAGGCGATCGCCAGATCGCAGGCGAGCATGAGCGACATGCCGAAGCCGGCGCAGGCGCCGCTCACCTTCGCCACTACCGGACAGGGCACGCGGCTCAGGCGCTCCACCACCGGATTCACCCGCTGCTCGATCGCGGTGCGAAACGTTTCACGTCGCTCGCCGGGCGTGCGGTCGAGCAGGCGGGAGAAATCGCGGATGTCGCCGCCGGCCATGAAATGCCCGCCGCGCCCGCTCACCACCAGCACGCGCAGATCGGGACGCTGCACCAGGGCGGCGCTCGCCGCGTCGAGCGCTTCCATCATGTCGAACGACAAGGCGTTGAGCGACTCCGGACGGTTGAGCTCCAACCGTCCGATTCCGTCGACCACCTCCCACAGCACCGTCTGTGCCATGCTTCCTCCCGTCTACACCCGCTCGAAGATCCCCGCTGCCCCCATACCCGTGCCGATGCACATCGTCACCATGCCATAGCGCACCTTCGGGTCGCGTTGCATCGCCGCCATCAGGGTGGCGGTACGGATCGCTCCGGTTGCCCCCAGAGGATGGCCCAAAGCGATCGCCCCGCCCAGTGGATTCACCTTGACCGGATCCAGCCCCAGCGTGCGCATCACCGCCAACGATTGCGCCGCGAACGCCTCGTTGAGCTCGATCCAGTCGAGATCATCCTGTTTCAGGCCGGCACGCTGCAAGGCTCGGGGGATGGCTTCCACCGGACCGATTCCCATCACCTCCGGCGGCACGCCGACCACCGCGTACGATACCACGCGGGCAATGGGCCGCACTCCATAGCGTTCGAGCGCCGCTTCGGACATCAGCAACACTGCCCCCGCCCCGTCGGACATCTGCGAGCTGTTGCCGGCGGTCACGCTGCCGCGCGCAGCGAATACCGGTTTGAGGGAGGCGAGCCGCTCCGGTGAGGTATCGCGCCGCGGCCCCTCGTCGATCTCGGCCATCGACTCGCGCACCGCCACCGTTCCCTCGGCGCCGGGCAGGTGCGTTCGTACCATCAGGGGAGCGATCTCGTCGCGGAAGTACCCTGCGTCGATTGCCGCCACGGCCTTGCGGTGTGATTCCAGGGCGAAGGCATCCTGATCCTCACGCGACACGCCATATTTGCGTGCCACCACCTCGGCGGTCAACCCCATCCCGTAAGCGATGGCCCGGTTCTCGTCCGATTCCACCACCTTCGGGTTGAGGCTCACCTTGTTGCCCATGATCTGCGGCATCACGCTCATCGACTCGGTGCCCGCGGCGACCATCACGTCGGCCTCACCCAAGCGGATGCGCGCCGCCGCGTCGGCCACCGCCTGCAGGCCGGAAGCGCAGAAGCGGTTGATCGTCACGCCCGGCACTTGCACCGGAAAACCAGCCAGCAAGAGGCCGATGCGGGCCACGTTCATCCCCTGCTCGGCCTCGGGCATGGCGCAGCCCGTGATCACGTCGCCGATCTCCGCCAGATCGAGCGACGGCACCTTTTCCGTCACCGCTCGCAGCACGTGCGCCAGCATGTCGTCCGGTCGTACATGGCGTAGCATCCCGCCCTTGCGACCCACCGGCGTGCGTACCGCTGCCACCACATAGGCATCCTGCCCTCGTTTGCTCATCGTTGCTCCTTTCCTCAGTTGCGCAGCGGTTTGCCCGTTGCGAGCGTATGTGCGATGCGTTCCAACGTCTGGGGCGTGCGCAGCAGCGCCATGAATTCGCGCCGCTCCACCGCCAGCAGCCATTCCACCGGCACCCGGGCTCCGCTCTCCACCTCCCCTCCGCACAACGCAGTGGCCACCCCCTTGCCGACACGGTAGTCGTGCTCGGAAATGAATCCCCCTTCGCGCATATTGACCAGCATCATCTCGCAGGTGGCAATGCCGTTTCGCCCCGCCACCACGACCTCACGCTCGGGCAGCGGCGGACGGTAGCCCGCCTCGGCCAGAGAGCGGGCACGACGGATCGCCACATAGAGCAATTCCTTCGGGTGCATCACCACGTCGTCCCCGGCCCGGCCATAGCCGATCGCCTGCGCCTCGAGCGCACTGCGCGAGACCTTGGCCTTGGCCACCTGCTCGAACATCGGCTGAATGAACGCGAAGACGTCACCGCCAGCGGTACGCCGGGCCATGCGATGCGCCTGGATCGCCAGTTCCTTGCATCCGCCCCCGGCCGGAATGAGCCCCACGCCCACCTCCACCAGACCGACGTAGGATTCGAGCGCGAACACCCGATGCGCCGCATGCAGAGCGAACTCGCAGCCCCCGCCCAAGGCCATGCCCTCGATCGCCGCCACCACGGGAATCTCGGCGTGCTTGAGCCGCATGGATGCCTGCTGGAATCGTTCGACCATGGTCTCCAGTTGATCGAACCGGCCAGCCTGTGCCGCCTCGAGCACCTGCTTCAGGTCGGCGCCCAGCGCAAACGGAGCCTCGTGCCACAGCACCAGCGCATCGAGCTCACGCTCGGCCCGCGCCACTGCCTCCAGGATGCCCTCGATCACCGCTGCGCCCAGCGTGTGATGGCGGGTGCGCACCGAGACGATCCCCACGCCCTGGTCCTGATCGGGGCGACGCCACAGGCGCACCCCCTCGTTCTCCCACAAGGTCTCGCCCGGATCGTCGAATCTTTCCCCCAAGACCCTGTCGGGATAGAGCTGACGCCGATATACCGCGAGCGAAGAGCGTCCCACCCACGTGCTGCGCGCCGCGCTCCACGAACCCTTGGCCGAGTGCGTGCCTTCGAGCCCCTCCACCCAGGCTGGCAGCGGCACGTTGGCGAGCGTGAGGCCGGCGGCACGATCTTCCTCGATCGACCGGGCGATGTCGCGCCAACCCGCCGCCTGCCAGGTCTCGAAAGGCCCCATGGCCCAGCCGAACCCCCAGCGCATCGCCAGATCGACGTCGCGGGCGCTGTCGGCGATCGTCGCCAGATGGAAAGCGCAGTAGTGGAACACGTCGCGAAACAGCGCCCACAGAAACTGGGCCTGAGGATGCCCGCTCGCGCGTAGCCGGGCAAAGCGCTCGCGCACATCGCGCAGGGCGAGGATCTCCTCCACTTCCGGCGCCACTTCTCCCTGGGCCGGACGGTAAGTCCCGGCGGATAGATCGAGCACCAGGATGTTCCCTTTCTCCTTGCGATAGACCCCGGCGCCGCTCTTCTGCCCCAAGGCACCCTGCCGGATCAAAACCTCAAGCCACGGCGGCACGCGAAAGATCTCATGCCAGGGATCGTCGGGCAGGGTCGTCTGCATCGTCCCGATGACGTGTGCCAGCGTGTCCAACCCCACCACGTCGGCCGTGCGGTACGTCGCGCTTTTGGGACGGCCGATGCGCGGCCCCGTGAGCGCGTCGACTTCGTCGAACCCCAGGCCCAGCCGCTGCGTGTGATGCATCACCGCGAGGATGGAAAACACGCCGACGCGGTTGGCGATGAAGTTGGGCGTATCCTTGGCCCGGATCACCGATTTCCCCAAGCGCGTCGTCAACCAACCCTCCAGCGCATCGAGCCGTGCTGCGTCGCTACCCGCATGCGGCACCAGCTCCACGAGCGGCAAGTAGCGCGGTGGATTGAAGAAATGGATGCCGCAGAAATTGCGGCGCACCGCCTCGGGCAGCGCCTGCGCGAGCGCAGTGATCGACAGGCCCGACGTGTTCGAGGCCAGCGTGACCCCTTCCGCGAGAAAAGGCGCCACGCGTTCATAAAGGGACTGTTTCCAGTCCAGGCGCTCGGCGATCGCCTCGATCACCAGATCGCACTCGCGCAGCGCCTCCAGATCGTCGTCGTAATTGGCCGGTTGAATCCAGCCGAGCCGCTGCGACTCGGCCAGCGGCGCCGGATCGAGGCGCTTCAGCCCCTCGAGCGCCCTGAGCACCGTCGCATTGCGATCCCCCTCGCCCGAGGGTAGATCGAACAACACCACCGGCAGGTCGGCATTGGCGCAATGCGCGGCGATCTGCGCCCCCATCACCCCGGCGCCGAGCACGGCCACCTTGCGGATCCTCAGACGTTCCACTCGCTTCTCCTTGCTTCACACGAATACCCTGCTCGCCAAACCCGCACACTTAAAACGAACGGGAATATTGCACCCCAGCCAGCCACACATCGCCTTCGTATTGGCCACGCACCCATCCCTTCCCTTCAGCCATCGCGTTGCGGTCGATGCGCGTGTCGTCGATGAACAGATACGCCAGCCCTAGGTCTACCCGGTTGTCGGCATCCGGCATCCAGCGAGCCCCCAGCGATACCCAGATGCGGTCGTTGTCCGGCAGCGCCGTGAGCCGACGCTCGGCATCGCGCACCGCCGACTCGTCGTAGGCCACCCCAAACTTCAGTAACCAGTGCTCATCGTAACGATAGCGTGCTCCCAAAGCCACGCGCCATGTATCCTGAAAACGAGTAGCCAAAGTATCGGCCACCGAACCGGACTGAACCCCGCTCGAACGGTAGATTGGCAGCACGTTCAGACTGCTCCAGCCAGTCCACGACACGTCGGCGAGGATCTCCCACCGCTCACCAACTCCCTGCGCCGCACTGGCGATGAAGGTATCTGGCAGATCCACCGACACCTCGGCGTCGACGCCGGCCAAGCCAACCCGTGGGTTCCTCAGCACCGGCGCAGCCGGGCCTCTGGCCTCGATGTCGCCATCGAGATCGTGCTTCACCTTGGATCGATAGGAGAACCCCAGCTTGGTCCTTTCGGTGGGGGTAAAGAGTATGCCCACGTTCCACCCCCAGGAGACATCGTCCGCTTCGAGGCGTAACTTGGTTCGCTGCATCGCCGCATCGCTTACACCGAAGGATTTCAGAGGCCCCGGCGCCGCCACGCCTGCGTAGCGATCGTATGTCGCCTCGAAACGCTGTACGCTCACCCCGAATCCCAGCGAGACCACCTCATTCACCTTGAATGCCAGGGAAGGATTGACGTTGATCGTCTTGATCTCGAACTTGGTCGAATGGAATCGGCCGATCCAGTCGTCGTCGTACTCCGTCACGAGACCGAAGGGCACGCTCATCCCCAGGCCGAGCCACAAGCGATCGTTGATCTTCTGCGAATAATAGCCGTTGGGTACCGCTGCCCAACCGCCGGCATCCCCGCCGTTGCTGCCGGTCAAGGGTGCGCCTGGCGCCGCAAGACTCCCTCTGTCATCGAACTTGAAACTGGGTTTGATCGCCGCCACGCCGAGTGAGACCTCGCGGGCTTTCAGACGTGTCATTCCCGCCGGGTTATAAAAAATTGTTCCGGCATCGTCGGCCACGGCAGCCGAACCAGCATAAGCATTGCCGATGCCGCTCGCGCTCTGTTCGATGAGCTGAAAACCGCTGGCCAGCGCCGTGGAACTGGCGGCGAACAACGACGGAATTACCACGGCCAAAAGTTTCTTCTTCATTGCTCGTCTCCTCCTCTTCGTCACGAACCGATGGGCATACGCCCGCTCTTTCTTTTTTACCTGCCACGTTCCGACGAAGCCTCCTCGGCAAGCCGGACCGTTCAGCTCCCCTCTATGGGGCGTTTGTTGCCCTGCGCATCGAGCGCCACGTAGGTGAGCCGGGCTTCGGTGACCTTCACCACGACCGGACGCTCGGGATGGCGCTCGGCGAAGACTTCGACGTCCACCGTGATCGAGGTACGCCCCACCGAGACGATCTCCGCATACAGACTCACCACGTCACCCACGGCAATGGGCTGTTTGAACACGAAGCTGTTGACCGCCACCGTGGCCACGCGCCCTCGGCTGCGACGGCGCGCTGGCAAGGACCCCGCGATGTCGACCATCGCCATCACCCAGCCCCCAAACACGTCGCCCGCCGGATTGAGATCCGAAGGCATTGGCATCACCCGCAATTCCGGTTGACGATCTGGCAGCACATCCGACATGGTTTTCTCCTGAGGACACGAATCGAGCTTCCATGATAGCCGACCCATACTCCTCTTTCTGGCAAAAAAAGGCGCTCGCCCGAAGGCGAGCGCGACCACCAAGGGAGGGAGGGAACTCTGGAGAACGCATGGGATGCACCAATTGTTTCTTACGTTTGTTTGAATAATAGCACAAAAAATTTTTGAGGCAATGGTTCACGGAGAAAAATGCCGATGAAGGGGAGGAATAAACCAGGAAAGGGTCGTGCACCGCGAAAACCACCTCGAGTAGAATCCGGGCAAAGGGTCTTGGCAGTCGAGGTATCGAGGCGACAAGCCGCCCTGCAGCCGTCCATTCCGGGCTGCCAGGCATCGGCCCATCCAAGGGAAAGAATGCGCCTGATGATAAAAT
The DNA here is from genome assembly GCF_054823945.1 of Tepidiphilus sp. HLB4. Classification (NCBI taxonomy): domain Bacteria; kingdom Pseudomonadati; phylum Pseudomonadota; class Hydrogenophilia; order Hydrogenophilales; family Hydrogenophilaceae; genus Tepidiphilus; species Tepidiphilus sp. HLB4. The sequence goes on from NZ_JSYB01000025.1 coordinate 37,334, forward strand.
GCCGGGAGAGGGAGTCGAACCCTCACGGTGTCGCCACCGGCGGATTTTGAGTCCGCTGCGTCTACCTGTTCCGCCATCCCGGCGCGAAAGAAAGATTATATGCAAGAACCCAGCCTACGCAAAGCCCCGTCGCTGACGGTGCACGACTTCGATTTTTCCCTGCCGCCCGAGCTCATCGCCCAGGCGCCGCTACCCGAGCGCAGCGCCAGCCGTCTGCTCGTGCTCGAGGGCGAAGCGCTGCACGACCGGCTCTTTCGCGATCTGCCCGGATTTCTCGAAGAAGGCGACCTGCTCGTCTTCAACGACAGCCGGGTGATCCACGCGCGCCTTTTTGGGCGCAAGGAAAGCGGCGGCGCGGTAGAGGTGCTCGTCGAGCGGCTCGTCGGCACGCAGGAAGCGCTCGCCCAGGTGCGCGCGAGCAAGCCCCCGCGCCCGGGCATGCGCCTGCGGCTGGAAGAGGCTTTCGACGTCGAAGTCGTGGGCCGCGACGGCGAGTTTTACCACCTTCGGCTCGTCGGCGAAGGCGATCTGCCCCAGCTCGTCGAGCGCCATGGCCGGCTGCCGCTGCCGCCCTACATCGCCCGCCCGGCCGAGCCGGAAGACGAAGCGCGCTACCAGACGGTCTATGCCCGCACACCCGGCTCGGTGGCCGCGCCCACCGCCGGCCTGCACTTCGACGAATCCCTGCTACGGCAGCTGGCTGAGCACGGCGTAGACACCGCCTGGGTGACGCTGCACGTCGGCGCCGGCACGTTTCAGCCGGTGCGCGTCGAGCGCCTCGACGAACACCGCATGCACCGCGAACGCTACTGGATCCCGGAAGAGACGGTGGCGCGCGTCGCCCGGGCAAAAGCGCGCGGCCGCCGCGTGATCGCCGTGGGCACCACCAGCCTGCGCGCCCTCGAAGGCGCCGCCCAGGGCGGAGCGCTGCGCCCCGGCAGCGGCGAGACCGAGCTCTTCATCACGCCGGGCTACGATTTTCGCGTGGTCGATGCGCTGGTGACGAACTTCCACCTGCCCCGCTCGACGCTGCTCATGCTGGTGTCGGCGCTCGCCGGGCTCGATCGCATCCGCCGCGCCTATGCCCACGCGATCGAACGGCGCTACCGCTTCTTCAGCTATGGCGACGCGATGTTCATCCCGCGCCGCTTCGCACGCTGACTTCCGGTCATCGAGGAATTCCCATGAGCGATACTCCCGCCTTTACCCTGCTTGCCACCGACGGCGCCGCCCGGCGCGGACGGCTGCATCTGGCGCACGGCACGGTGGAGACCCCCATTTTCATGCCGGTGGGCACCTACGGCACCGTCAAGGCGATGACGCCGACGGCGCTCGAAGACGTGGGCGCGCAGATCGTGCTCGGCAACACCTTCCACCTCTGGCTACGCCCGGGGCTCGAGGTGATCCGCCGCCACGGGGGGCTACACCGCTTCATGGGCTGGAACAAGCCGATTCTCACCGATTCGGGCGGTTTCCAGGTGTTCTCGCTCGGAGCGCTGCGCAAGATCAGCGAAGAAGGCGTGCGCTTCGCCTCCCCCATCGACGGGGCCCGCTGTTTCCTCACCCCGGAAGTCTCGATGCAGATCCAGACCGTGCTCGATTCCGACGTGGTGATGATCTTCGACGAATGCACGCCCTACCCCGCCACCGAAACGCAGGCGGCCGAATCGATGCGTCTGTCGCTGCGATGGGCTCAGCGCTCGCGGGCCGAATTCGACCGGCTGGGGAATCGCAACGCGCTCTTCGGCATCGTGCAGGGCGGCATGTACGAAGCGCTGCGCGACGAGTCGCTCGCCGGGCTCATGGAGATCGGCTTCGACGGCTATGCCATCGGCGGGCTATCGGTGGGCGAACCCAAGGACGAGATGCGGCGCGTGCTGGAATACGTCGCGCCCAGGCTGCCGCAGACGCGGCCGCGCTATTTGATGGGCGTGGGCACGCCGGAAGACCTCATCCACGGCGTGGACGCGGGCGTGGATATGTTCGACTGCGTCATGCCCACGAGAAACGCACGCAACGGGCTGCTCTTCACCCGCTACGGCGACGTGAAGATCCGCAACGCGCGCTATCGCGAGGACACCGCCCCGCTCGACGAGACCTGCAGCTGCACCACCTGCCGCCATTTCACCCGCGCCTACCTGCATCACCTCTACCGCACGGGCGAAATCCTGGCGAGCATCCTCAATACCACGCACAACCTGCACTTCTACCTGACGCTCATGGCGGAGCTGCGCACGGCGATCGAACGAGGAAACTTTGCCGAAACGGCGGCGCGACTCCTCGTCGAGCGGCAACGCGGGGTGTAACCCGGCAGCTCAGTGCCGCTCTCGCCGGCCCCACGCGCACGGTGCCACGAAGTACGCCGGAATCGATTCGTCAACGCTCAGGCGAAGACGTTGACCGAATTGCCCAGATGCGGCGGGTTCGAGGCTGCGGCCGGCGCCTGCTGCACCTGGGGCAGGGCCGAGAGCAGCGCCTGCGCCGTGCTTTCCTGCACGTCGAGCGCCTTTCTCATCACGGCGGTGCCAACCTGGTCTTGCAACTTCGCCTGTTGCATGGCGCTCATCATGCTGGCGACACTGACGGCGTCCATGGCACGCTCCTTTTCCAAGAGTCACGATATCATTTTAGTCCATCGGGACGAGGATACGTTCCCCAGACAAAAAAAGAGCCCCGCTCGCGCGGGGCTCCCGGACGGCCTTCCCGGCCCACCGAGCGGGCCGGAACGGCAGATTACATGTCCATGCCGCCCATGCCGGCCATGGGGTTGGCGGCAGGTTTGTCTTCCGGAACTTCGGCCACCATGGCTTCGGTGGTGAGCATCAGACCGGCGACGGAAGCGGCGTTTTGCAGCGCGGTGCGCGTGACCTTGGTCGGGTCGAGCACGCCCATCTCGATCATGTCGCCGTATTCGCCGGTGGCGGCGTTGTAGCCGAAGTTGCCCTTGCCTTCGAGCACCTTGGCCACGACCACGCTGGCTTCTTCACCGGCGTTGGCCACGATTTCACGCAGCGGCTGCTCGACGGCGCGCATCACGATCTTGATGCCAGCGTCCTGATCGTGGTTGGCGCCCTTGAGCCCTTTGGCGAGCACCGCTTCGCGCGCACGCAGCAGGGCCACGCCACCGCCCGGGACGATGCCTTCCTCGACCGCGGCGCGGGTCGCGTGCAGGGCGTCCTCGACGCGGGCCTTCTTCTCTTTCATCTCGACTTCGGTGGCCGCACCGACCTTGATCACCGCCACGCCGCCGGCGAGTTTCGCCACACGCTCTTGCAGTTTCTCGCGGTCGTAGTCGCTCGTGGCCTCTTCGATCTGGACGCGAATCTCTTTGATGCGCGCCTGGATCTTGGCCGGATCGCCCGCCCCGTCGATGATGGTGGTGTACTCTTTGCCCACTTCGACGCGCTTGGCTTGGCCGAGGTCGGCGAGCGTGGCTTTCTCGAGCTGCAGGCCAAGCTCTTCGGAGATGACCGTACCGCCGGTGAGGATGGCGATGTCTTGCAGCATGGCCTTGCGCCGGTCGCCGAAGCCCGGAGCCTTGACGGCGCAGGTCTTCAGGATGCCGCGCAGGTTGTTGACCACCAGCGTGGCGAGCGCTTCGCCTTCGACGTCTTCGGCGATGATGAGCAGCGGACGGCCCGCTTTGGCGACCTGCTCGAGCACCGGCAACAGCTCACGGATGGAGCTGATCTTCTTGTCGTGCAGCAGGATGTAGGGGTTGTCGAGGACGGCGATCTGCTTCTCGGCATTGTTGATGAAGTACGGCGAGAGGTAGCCGCGGTCGAACTGCATCCCTTCGACCACTTCGAGCTCGTTTTCGAGCGACTTGCCGTCTTCGACCGTAATCACGCCTTCTTTACCGACCTTGTCCATCGCCTGAGCGATGATGTCGCCGATCGACTGGTCGGAGTTGGCGGAGATGGCGCCGACCTGGGCGATCTCCTTGCTGGTGGTGCAGGGCTTGGAGATCTTCTTGAGCTCGTCGACGATGGCAGAGACCGCCTTGTCGATGCCGCGCTTGAGATCCATCGGGTTCATGCCGGCGGCGACGTACTTCATGCCTTCGCGCACGATGGCCTGGGCGAGCACGGTCGCAGTGGTGGTCCCGTCACCGGCCACGTCCGAGGTCTTGGACGCGACTTCTTTCACCATCTGCGCGCCCATGTTCTCGAACTTGTCCTTGAGCTCGATTTCCTTGGCGACCGACACGCCGTCCTTGGTCACGGTGGGGGCGCCGAAGCTGCGCTCCAGCACCACGTTGCGACCTTTGGGGCCGAGCGTGACTTTGACGGCATTGGCCAGAACATTGAGACCCGCCACCATCCGCTCGCGGGCAATATCACCGAATTTGACTTCCTTGGCAGCCATGGATCATGCCTCCTGAGAATATTCTGAAATAAAGGGGAGTCGCGACGCGATCACTCTTCGATCACGCCGAGGATGTCTTCTTCACGCAGCACCAGCAGCTCTTCGCCGTCGACTTTCACCGTCTGGCCGGCGTATTTGCCGAAGAGGATCTTGTCGCCGGGCTTGACCGACATGGGGCGCACTTTGCCGTCTTCGAGGATCTTGCCGTTGCCCACGGCGATCACTTCGCCCTGATCGGGTTTCTCGCCGGCAGTGTCCGGAATCACGATACCGCTGGCGGTCTTGCGCTCGGATTCCAGACGCTTGACGATCACGCGATCATGCAAAGGACGGATTTTCATGGTATCGACTCCTCTGGTTCGGGTACAGGTTGAACACACCCAACGGCGGCCCGTTGTTAGCACTCACCGTTGTCGAGTGCTAATAATAGGGATGTTCGGGCGAAATTTCAAGAGGGGGCGATGCGCCCCGCGCCATTTCTTCGAGGGCGCGAGGCGTCGGGCGGGGAGAAATCAGGAGGCGTCGGCCTCTTCGTGATAGGCGCGCACCCGCTCGACCTCTTCCTTGGAGCCGAGGATCACCGGTACGCGCTGGTGCAGCCGCTGCGGGACGATCTCGAGGAGGCGGCGCCGCCCGTCGATGGCCGCCCCACCGGCCTGCTCCACCAGCAACGCCATGGGGTTGGCCTCGTAGAGCAGGCGCAGCTTGCCGCCCTGGGCGCGGTTCTTCGCATCCAGCGGATAGAGGAAGATACCCCCGCGCGAGAGCGTCCGGTGCACGTCGGACACCATGGAAGCCACCCAGCGCATGTTGAAATCGCGCCCGCGCGGCCCTTCCTTGCCGGCGATGAGTTCCTCGATGTAGCGGCGCACCGGCGGCTCCCAAAAGCGCATGTTGGAGCAGTTGATGGCGAATTCGCTCGTCTGGGGCGGAATCGTCATGAAAGGATGGGTATAGACGAAGTAGCCGAACTCCCGATCGAGCGTGAAGCCGTGCACGCCGTTGCCGGTGGTGAGGACGAGCTGGGTGGCCGGACCGTAGATGGCGTAACCGGCGGCTACTTGTGCCGTGCCCGGCTGCAGGAAGGACGCTTCGGTGGGAATGGCCTCGCGATCGGGATTGCGCAACACCGAGAAGATGGTGCCCACGGAAATATTGACCTCGATGTTGGAGGAGCCGTCGAGCGGATCGAACAAAAGCAGGTAGCCGCCGCGCGGATACTCGAAGGGGATGTGGCAGATCTCCTCGACTTCTTCGGAAGCCATGGCGGCGAGGTGCCCGCCCCATTCGTTGGCCTGCAGCAGCAGCTCGTTGGCGATGACGTCGAGTTTCTTCTGCACTTCGCCCTGGACGTTCTCGACTCCGGTCTCGCCATGCACGTCCCACAGCTTTCCTTTGGAGATGGTCACCGCGATGGCCTTGACGGCGCGGGCGACGACCTCGACGAGGAGCCGCAGGTCGGCATCGAGCCGTCCGGCGCGTTGTTCTTCGATGAGGAATTGCGAGAGGCTGACACGGCGCATGAGGAAGACTCCAGCAGTTGGCGGAAAGAGGAATTATCGCGCCAAGCCCGTCCGTTTGGCACGATCGCGACGATAAAGGCGGATCGCGCGCGAAAAAATTTGGGCTATATTCTTCGACTCACCGACTTGGAGAAAGCCGATGATCGAACGCATCCCCGACGACACCGACCTGCCCGAGCTGACGCTGCGCGGCATGCTGCTCGGTGCCGTGCTCACCGTGGTCTTCACCGCGGCCAACATTTATCTGGGGCTCAAAGTGGGGCTGACGTTTGCCTCTTCGATCCCCGCGGCGGTGATCTCCATGGCGGTGCTGCGCCGTTGCCGCGGAGCGAACATCCTCGAAAACAACATGGTGCAGACGCAAGCCTCGGCTGCCGGTACTTTGTCGGCCATCATCTTCATCCTGCCGGGTCTGCTGATGATCGGTCACTGGCAGGGATTCCCCTTCTGGCTGACGGCGGCGGTGTGCGGCGTGGGCGGGCTCCTTGGGGTGCTCTACACCATCCCCTTACGGCGGGTGATGGTGGTCGACAGCCCCCTGCCCTATCCGGAAGGCGTGGCGGCGGCGGAGATCCTGCGCGTGGGCGAACTCGCGCGGGAGAAGGACAACGGGGAGGCCGTCGCTCAAGGGCAGGCTCAGGCGCGCGAGATCGCCTTCGGCGGCCTGCTCGCCGCGCTCGTCACCCTTTTTTCCGGCGGTTTTCGCCTGCTCGCCGAAAGCTTCACCGCCTGGATCCCGCTCGGGGCAGCTGCGGTGCGCCTGTCGGTGGGCTTTTCGCTCGCGCTCGTCGGCGCCGGCTATCTCATCGGCCTGGCGGCGGGGCTGGCGATCCTGTTGGGACTCGTCCTCGCCTGGGGCGTGATCGTGCCCTGGCTGACGATTCAGGCCGCGCCCGCACCAGACCAGACGCTGCCGGCGCTCGCCATGAGCCTGTGGCGCCAGCAGGTACGATTCTTCGGCGCCGGTACCATCGGCGTCGCCGCCATATGGACGCTCGCCACGCTCGCCAGACCCATGTGGGACGGAATCCGTACCGCGCTCGAGTCGGTACATCTGGGCAATGGCGCTGGTGCTGCCCCTCGTACTGAACGGGATCTCTCGCCCCGGGCGATCATGGCGGTGGGTCTGGCCTCGCTCCTGGTGTTGCTCGTCATCTTCCACCGCTTCCTCTATGCAGCCGACTCCGGCCTTGCTCCCCTTGCCTATGGCGCCCTGGTGCTCGCCTGCGTGCTCTTCGCGGCGCTCTTCGGCTTTCTCATCGCCGCCGCGGCCGGGTACATGGCCGGCCTCGTCGGCTCTTCGAGCAGCCCCATCTCCGGCATCGGCATCCTGGCCGTGATCCTCGTCTCGCTCATGCTGCTCGGATTCGGCGCCGCGGCACCGCAGCTCACCGGCGCCAACGAAGGCAAGCTCGCCGTGGCCCTGGCGCTCTTCACCACCTCGGTGGTGGTGGCGATCGCGGCCATCTCCAACGACAACCTGCAGGATCTCAAGACCGGCTACCTCGTCGGCGCCACCCCCTGGCGCCAGCAGGTCGCCCTGATGATCGGCTGCGTGGTGGGTGCCTTGGTGATCCCGCCGGTGCTCGAGCTCCTTTACCAGGCCTACGGGTTTGCCGGCGCCCTGCCGCGCCCCGGCATGGATCCGGCGCAGGCACTTGCCGCTCCCCAGGCCACGCTCATGACGGCGATCGCCATGGGCATCTTTCACGCCACGTTGGAATGGAAGATGATCCTGGGTGGCGTGGCGCTCGGCGTGGTGCTCATCGTCATCGACCGGTTCCTGCGCCGCAGCGGCGCCGGTTCCCTGCCGGTACTCGCCGTGGGGCTGGGCATTTACCTGCCGCCGACCATCGGCATGACCTTGGTGGTCGGAGCGCTGCTGGGTCATGCCGTCGAACGCGCCCTGGCTCGCCGACCAGCGGCCGAACGCGAAGAGCCCCGGCGCCGCGGCGTCCTGCTCGCCTCGGGTTTCATCGTCGGTGAGAGCCTTATGGGCATCGTGCTCGCCGCGCTCATCGCGGGCACCGGCAAGGAAGCACCGCTCGCGCTCGTGGGCGAAGGGTTCGAGCCGGTGGCGCAATGGCTGGGACTGGCGGTGCTCGCCTCGGTGTGCATCCTTTTCTATCGTCGGATCGCCTTACGCTGAATCCGGCAGGAACGCCGCCGGTTTGCGCCTACCAGCGCACCGGCGGCAAACACTCGAACCCCCTTGGCGAAGAAATACCCTTGCATCAGCGCCACGCCGCGCGCGGCAAACCAATCCACCTCTTCGGCCTGTTCCACTCCTTCGGCGAGCACCTTCACGCCCAGCTCCCGACAGGTGAGCAGCAAACCTTCCAGGATCGCCTGTTTGATGCGGTCACGATGCACATCGCGCACCAGGGCCATGTCGATCTTGATGAGATCGGGCATGAAGCGCGCCAGCATGTTCAGCCCCGAATGACCCGCGCCGAAATCATCGAGCGCGGTGAGGAAACCGCGCGAACGGTAATAGGCGAAGATGTTCGTGAGATGCTCGACCTCGTCGATGCGCTCCCCCTCCGTCACCTCGAAGAGGATCTTCTCGGCCGGAAAGCCACATTCCTTCGCTGCCTCCAGGGTACTGCGAATGCACAGGGACGGTTCATAGACCGCATTGGGCAAAAAGTTGATGCTCAGATGACGGTCCAGCCCCAGGCGGCTCGCCAGGGTGATCGCACGCACACGGCAGGCCTGGTCGAACGCGTAGCGGTTGGTATCGTCGACCCGACCGAGCACGGTCATCGCCGGTTCGCCCTGGGGTCCGCGCACCAGCGCCTCGTAGCCGAACACTTCGCGCTGAGCCACGTCCACGATCGGCTGAAAGGCGAAAGTGAAGGCGAATGCTACTTCCTCGCGGCAGCGGTCGCAGCCGGAGCGCAAGACTTCTTCCGGGGGAAACAGGGCGGGCATGGCAGGACCTCCGGCGTGCAGGCAATGGCTGCATGATAGCAGCGGGCGGCCTCGCCCTACAGCGCGTTGCGCAGCCCCAGCCGCGGCGGATGCGGCTCCAGATAGACCTGCTGCGCCAGATAAGAATCGGGATGGCGGCGCAGATGGTGACGCAAGAGCACCATCGGCGCGACGAGCGGCACCACGCCCTGGCGATACTGCGCGATGAGCTCCTGCAGCTCCTGGCGCTCCTCGGACGGCAATACCCGACGCAGGTAACCGGCCAGATGCTGCAGCACGTTGGCGTGCGTGCCGCGCGTGGCGCGCCGCCTCAGGGCGGCCATGAACGCCGGAAAGTAGTGCGCCGCGAACGCCTCGGGCGTCTCCTCGCCGAGTCCGGCCACCATACGCCCCAGGGTACGGTAACCCGCGGGGTCGTGCGCGAGCAGCAGATACTTGTAGCGCGAATGAAAAGCGATGATCGCCCCGCGCGTGAGTCCCGCGGCGAGCAGGCGTCGCCACTCGCCGTAGGCGCGCACCCGAACGACGAAATTCTCCAGCAGTACCGGATCGTGCAATCGCCCTTCCTCTTCGATGGGCAGCTCCGGCAGCCGGCGCGCCAGCGTGGCCGCAAAGATGCCGCTACCGAACTGCGGCGGTCGATCGTCCTGCCGATAGACCTTCACCCGGAAGAGCCCACAGGAAGGCGAGCGCTGCATGAGAATGACCCCGCTCACCCCTTCCAGCGTCGCCACCGTGCGCTCGGACCATTCTTGCAGACGCTCGGTCACGTCGAGCGTGGCATCGCCCACCCCCACGGCCCGGGGAGATTCGGGGGAACCGACGAGGCGGATGGGCGGACGCGGCGTGCCCAGTCCGATTCCGACTTCCGGACACAAAGGTACGAAATCGAACGCCTGGCCCAGAAGTTCCACGCACAAGGCCGATCGCTTGTGCCCGCCGTTGTAGCGCACCGGGTGCCCCAGCACGCAGGCACTCACGGCGAGCTTCAGGCGCTCCGCCCCTTGGATGGTCTGCCTTTCATTCTCCACGCCCTGGCCCATCGTTTTCCTCCCACTGTATCAAAACCACCGGCACCCAGCCACGCAAGGCATTGAGAAAAGCAAGCGCTTCGGCAGAGTCGAGCTCCTCGCGGCGAATCATCCGCTCGACGAGCCGCCCTTGCGCCAAGAGCAGGTGGCGCATCACGCCATCGAGCAAGCCACAGCACAGCGGCGGGGTATACCACGTCTCACCAAAACGCACCGCGACGTTGCCGCGCGTGAATTCGGTGATCTCACCGGATTCATTCCACAGCAAGGTGTCGAATATCCCGGCGCGGCCGAGCGCCTCGTAGGCCTCGCGTCGAGTCGTCTTGTAGCGCACGAACTCGCTCGTGCCATCGATAGGCGAGTGGGCGAGCATCACTTTGGGGCACTCCGGCGTTTCGGGCAAGGCGCCAACCTCGACCGAAACTTTTCCTTCGGCATCGAGCAATAAGCGCAGCCGCCCCGCCGGCTCGGGCCAAGAGTCCATGGCCGAGCGCACCGCCTCTTCCAGAGCCGATTCATCACAAGGATGGCCGAAGTGCCGCGCGGCACGCAACAGGCGTGCCCGATGCAACGGCCAATGGGCCACTTCACCGCCCTCCAAGCGCATCGTCTCGAGGATCTGAAAAGGACGCGCCGCCCGTTCGAGGAAAGCTCGCTTCACACGCCACTCGCGCGCCTCGCTGCGTGCCCGCGCATCGGCGGTGATGGCGCTGCCGATGCCACAGCGCGCCCGCCCTTGGGCGATCTCGACGGTCCGGATGGGTACGTTGAACGTGGCATCCCCTCCGGGACGAACCACCCCCATCGCGCCGCAATATACGCCCCGCGGTCCGCGTTCCAGGCGACGAATCCAGTGCATCGCCCGCACCTTGGGCGCCCCGGTCACCGACCCGCAAGGAAAAAGCGCCTCGAAGATTTCACCCAAGCTCACCGCTTCGCGCAGCTCCGCCTCGACGTCCGAGCTCATTTGCCACACCGTCGGCCAGGCTTGCGTATGGAAGAGCCGCGGCACACGCACTCCGCCGGGTCGCGTCAAACGCGAGAGATCGTTGCGGATGAGATCGACGATCATCACGTTTTCCGCCCGCTCCTTTTCATCCGAACGCAAACGTAGCGCCTGGCGTGCATCCTCTTCGGGTGAAATCCCCCGCGGTGCCGTCCCTTTCATCGGCCGGCACAGAATGCGATTCCCCACCCGATGGAAGAAGAGCTCCGGCGAGACGCTCGCCACCCGACGCCCCTCACCCGTATCGAGAAAGAGCGCATACCCTCCCGGCTGCGCACGGCGTAAAGCGGGAAAGAACGCCAACGCATCCCCCGAAAAGGGACTCTCGACGGGCGCCGTGAAATTGAGCTGGTAGAACTCCCCCTCGGCGATTGCCCGCTGGATGCGCGCCACCGCGGCCCTGAAGGACGCCTCATCCAGCGTCTCGCACCAGCGCAAGGGTGTGTATTCCCCTGTCACGATGGACTCTGGCCACGGCGCAAGCCGATCGAAGAGCGCGAACCAGGCCAGCGGCGATCCCGGCGCGGGCTCATGAGTCTCCAGGGCAGGATCGAATGCGGCGGCGGCCTCGTAGCTTACGTATCCCACGGCCCAGGAGCCGTTCCTCGCCGCAACGTCGATGCGTTCGAGCAACGGGCCCACCTCCTCGTGCCGATTTGCCCCCAGCACCGCCTGCAGACCGACGAAACGACCCCGCAGCGGCGCATCCTCCGCCGTCGGTGCGGCAAAATCGATCCACGCTTCGGGGTTCATGCGCTCATCGCCCATCTTTTCCCCCACCGACTTATCCTGCTCCAGTGCATCACCCCATGCACCAGCAGTGATCGAGCGAGAACGTCATCACGCCTCCTTCTTGCACCGCGACGATGCCACATCGGCCACCGTGCGCAAGGTGAGCGCCAGTCCGCAAGACACCAGCGCGAGCCCCACCAGCAGGCCGATCCAGAAACCGAACACCCCCATAGGGTGGCCAAACATCCCGCCGTCGTAACCGAGCCAGGCCCCCAGGGGGATGCCCACCAGCCAGAACGCCCCGAGCATGAGGAGCATGGGCAACAAGGTCACGTGATAGCCACGCAAAGCGCCCATCATGCACGCCTGGGTGGCGTCGAACACCTGCCATAGCGCCGCCAGCACCAGGAGCGAAGCCGCGAGCTCGCGCACCGCCGGATCCGAACTGTAGAGCGCCGTGATCGCATGCCGCCCTGCCAGCACCGGCCCCATCATCAACACCCCGATCCCCAGACCTGCCGCCACCCCCGTCCAGGCCAGCCGCCGTGCCCGCGCCGGATCCCCCGCACCCAGGCTCTGCCCCACCCGGATCGCCAGCGCCGCCCCGATGCCCGCCGGCAGCATGAAAAGGAGCGAAGCCACGTTGAGCGCCACCTGATGCGCCGCAATCTGCACCGGCCCGAAGCGACCGATCAGCACCGCGATGCCGGTGAAAGCCGCCACCTCCGCCAGACCCGCCCCGCCCATGGGCAGCCCCAGACGCAGCAGGCGCTTCTGCCCCTCCCAGCTTGGCCAGCTCCAGCCGCCGCGCCACCAGCGAAACGGCGCGTAGCCCGGCGCAAACGCCGTCCACAGCCCCATCGCCACCAGGCTGCACCACATCCCGATCGCCGTGGCCCAGCCGCAGCCCGCCCCGCCCAGAGCCGGTGCGCCAAAATGCCCATAGATCAGCACCCAGTTGAAAAAGGCATTGATCCCCAGTCCGGCAAAGGCGATCGTCATGATCGGTTTGGGACGGTCTACGCTCGCCGAATAGAAGGCGAGCGCCCGGAACACGAGCGCCGCGGGCAGACCGCAGCCGATTCCTTCCAAGAAAAAGGCCGTCTTCTCCGCCAGTTCCGCTTCGATCCCAAAGGCACGCAACAGCCCCGGCACGAAAGGCAGGGCTGCCAGCGGTACGAGCGAAGTCCACAGGCCCAGCCACATCGCCTCGCGCGTGTCGCGCACGATCGCCGGATGATCCCCCGCCCCATAGTGCCGCGCCACGAAGGGGCTCACCGCCTGCACCACGTTCATCAGGCCGATGAAGACCGGAATCCACAGCGCCACCCCCAGCCCCACCACCGCCTGCTCGCGCGCCCCGGCATGCCCCGACATGGCTGTATCCACCAGCCCCATGAGCACGAACGCCGTCTGCGACAGCACCATCGGCCCGGCGAGGCGGAGCAAGGCCCGAATTTCGGACCAGCGTTCATACCCCCCTTTGCTCATCGTCATTCCTCCCGGAGCATGCCGATGGCGGCGACGGGCGTTGTCGAACCGATGAAAAGCAACACGGGACGCAAGAAAGCGCGCCTGCTCATTCGAATTCCTCGCATGAAGGAAACTTCGAAGTCTGCCACGAAATCTCCCCGGGCGCGTACCGCGTTTTTTATGCGCTACACTGTTCGACATGAAAAGGCGGTGCTGCCGCTCGTTTCGTTCCACGGAGAAAAGGATCCCCCCATGAAAATCCTCGTGATCGGTGCCGGCGTAATCGGCGTCGCCACCGCCTGGGCCTTGCAGGAAGCGGGGCATACGGTCACCCTGGTGGATGCGCGCGAGGCGCCGGGGCGCGGCGCGAGTTATGCCAACGGGGCGCAAATCTCGGTGAGCCACCCCCAGCCGTGGTCTAGCCCCAGGGCGCCGCTGATCGCGCTGGAGTCGCTCACACGCGAGGACGGGCCATTCCGCTGGCGCCCAGCGCTCGATACGGCGCAATGGTGCTGGCTCACGGCGTTTCTGCGCGAATGCCTGCCCTCGCGCCATGAGCGCAACACGCGGGCGATTGCGCTCCTTGCGCGCCACAGCCTCCAGGTGCTGCGGCGCTGGCGCGAGGCGCTGGGGCTCGAGTACGACGTGCAGACGCGCGGCATCCTGCACCTTTTCTTCACTCCGCGCGACTGGGAAACCGGCCGGCGGCACGAGGCGGAGCTGCGCGAGCTGGGCATCGCCGCCCGGGCGATCTCACCCGCAGAGGCGGCGGAAATCGAGCCGGCGCTCGCGCCGGTGGCCGCGAAGCTCTGCGGCGCCCTGTACGCGCCGGAAGACGAATCGGGCGATGCGCGCCGATTCTGCGAGGAGATGGTGGCGCGGCTGCGCCAGGCCGGGGCCGAGGTGCTCTTCGAGACGCGCTGGAGCGGCTGGCGCCTGGGCAAAGGCCGCTGCGAAGCGGCACGCTTCGAGGGGCCGGCGGGGGCGTTCGAGCTCACGGCCGAAGCCATCGTCGTCTGCGCCGGGGTGGACAGCCCGCGTCTGCTCGCACCCCTGGGGATGGAGGCGCCGATCTATCCCGTCAAGGGCTACTCGCTCACGGCACCCATCCTCGCGCCGGAGCGCGCGCCCACCGCTTCGCTCACCGACGAATCGAAGCGCATCGTGTGCTCGCGGCTTGGCAACCGTTTGCGCTTTGCCGGTACGGCCGAGATCGCCGGCTACGACGACTCGGTGCGCCCCGAGCGCATCGCGCCCTTGAAGCGCTGGGCCGAGGTGATGCTGCCCGGCGTGGCGGATCTGGAAGCGGCCGAAGCCTGGGCGGGGCTGCGGCCCATGACGCCGAGCGGCGTGCCGCTCATCGGGCGCAGTCCCATGGCAAACGTGTGGGTGAACACCGGCCACGGCTCGCTGGGCTGGACGCTTGCCTGCGGTTCGGCGCAGGCGCTGCTCGCCCGGCTGGAGGGAAAGACGCCGCCCGGGCTGGAAGCCTTTCCCTTCGTTGGTTGAGCGGGGCTATTTCACCACGCGCAGGAACCCCCCGCCGCGTTTGCCGGCGGGGGATTCCTGCGGTTCTTCGGGCGGCGTCGGGCCGCCGTCGGGCTCGGGCGCGGTGAACATCTCTTCGGGCAGCGCGATGCCGTGCCCGGTCTCGCGGGCGTAGATCGCGAGGACGTTTTCCGCCGGCAGCCAGACGTCGAAGACCTTGCCGCCAAAGCGGGCCTGAAAGGAGATGCCGTCGGGCTCGAAAGCGAAGCGGTTGGTCGCCTCCGGCCCGAGGTTGAGCACGATGACTCCGTCCTGATCGTAGCCGCGGGGAACGCTCGCGCCCTCGACCTTGGCGCTGACGTAGGGCGTGAGCCCGCGGTCGAGGCACCAGTCGTAGAGGGCGCGGGCGAGGTAGAGTTTGGCCGAGGGGGGCAGCATCGTCACTTCCTCATGAGTTTTTCGGCAGGCGAGAGGGCGTCGATGAATCCCTGACGGCTGAAAAGCCGCTCGGCGTACTTCATGATCGGCGAGGCGGCCGCTGGCAGCGCGATGCCGTAGTGCTCGAGCCGCCACAGGAGCGGCGCCATCGCCACGTCGATCATCGAGTAGTCCTCGCCGAAGAGGTATTTCTGCCGGTTGAGGATGGGCGCGAGCTGCACCAGCTGGTCGCGGATCGTCTGGCGCGCCTGATCGCGCGGGGCCTCTTCTTGCGCCTCTTCCAGCACGCGCATGTGGCGGAAGAGCTCGTTCTCCAGCGTCTGCAGCAGCTGACGCGCGCGGGCGCGCAGGATGGGGTCGGGCGGCATCAGCTGCGGATGGGGGAATCGCTCGTCGATGTACTCGTTGATGATGTTGGGCTCGAAGAGCACGAGCTCGCGGTCGACGAGCACCGGCACCCGACCGTAGGGGTTGATGCGGGCGACGTCGGCCTGCTTGTCGAGCAGATCGACGTCGGTGACTTCGAAATCCATCCCCTTTTCATAGAGGACGATGCGGCAACGGTGGCTGAAGGGATCGACCGATCCCGAATAGAGGTTCATCATGGCATGCGTCTCACGAAGAAAAACGAACGCACCCCGGCCGGGGTGCGCACGTGACGACGGGGCGGAGGGACCTCCCGGCCGAGCCGCGGCGCCCCGCCGCAGCAGGGTTCAATGGACGTCTTTCCAATACGCTTTCTTGAGCGCATAGGCAAGCGCGAAGAACACCGCCAGGTAGATCATCACCCAGATGCCGATGGACTTGCGCTTCTCGGCGATCGGCTCGCCCATCCACTGCATGAACGAGACCACGTCGGCCACCATCTTGTCGTATTCCTGCGCGCTCATGCTGCCGGGCTTGGAGAGCACGAGCTCGATCGACTCGGTGCCATCGGGGTGCTTGGTGATTTTGGCCGTCTGTTCGCCCTGGAGTTCCCAGAAGACGTGCGGCATGCCCGCGCCGGGGAAGACGACGTTGTTCCAGCCGTTGGGGCGGGTGGGGTCGCGGTAGAAGGTACGCAGGTAGGTGTAGACCCAGTCCGCGCCGCTGCCGAGCTCGGAATTGCGCTGGCGCGTGACCAGGGTGAGATCGGGCGGCGCCACCCCGCCGAACCATTTCTTGGCGTCCTGCGGCCGCATGGCGATGGTCATGAGATCGCCCACCTTCTTGTCGGGCGGCAGCAGCTTTTCCTTGATCTCCGCTTCGGTGAAGCCGATCTCGGTGAGCTTGTTGTAGCGCATGAAGCTTGCGGAGTGGCAGGCCATGCAGGTGGTGACGAAGATCGTCGCCCCGCGCTTGAGGTTTTCCGGATCCTTGGACAGGGGCGCCTTGTCGAGCTGCGGCCCTTCGGCCGAAGCGAGCACGAGCGCGGGGGCGAGGAGCGCGGCCGCGAGGAGCCGCTTGGCATGGACGATGAGGTTCTTCATTTCCAGGTCACCCTTTCCGGTTCGGGTTTGCAAGGATCGATCTTGCTATACCAGGGCATCAGCAAGAAGAAGGCGAAGTAGAGCACCGCGCAGATCTGGGAGACCAGGGTGCGGCCCGGGGTGGGCGGGAGCACGCCGAGGTAGCCGAGGATGAAGAAGGAGATGACGAAAATCGTCAGCGCCGTCTTGTAGATCGGCCCCTTGTAGCGGATGGACTTCACCGGCGAGCGGTCGAGCCAGGGCAGGAAGGCGATGATGACGACCGCTGCACCCATGGCCACCACGCCCCAGAACTTGGCGTCGATGCCGAAGAGCGGATAGGTGACGGCGCGCAGGATGGAATAGAAGGGGGTGAAGTACCACACCGGCGCGATGTGCGGCGGCGTGACCATGGGGTTGGCCGGGATGAAGTTGTTGTACTCGAGGAAGTAGCCGCCCGCCTCGGGCACGAAGAAGAGCACGGCGAAGAAGACGATGAGGAAACCGGCCACGCCGACGATGTCCTTCACCGTGTAGTACGGGTGGAAGGGGATGCCGTCGAGCGGGCGGCCGTTGGCGTCTTTCTTCTTCTTGATCTCGATGCCGTCGGGGTTGTTGGAGCCGACTTCGTGCAGTGCGATGATGTGCGCGGCCACGAGCAGCAGCAGCACCAGCGGCACGGCGATGACGTGCAGCGAGAAGAAGCGGTTGAGGGTAGCATCGGAGATGACGAAGTCGCCGCGGATGACGGTGGAGAGATCCGGCCCGATCACGGGGATGGCCGAGAAGAGGTTGATGATGACCTGCGCCCCCCAGTAGGACATCTGGCCCCAGGGCAGCAGGTAGCCCATGAAGGCCTCGGCCATCAGCGCAAGGAAGATGAGCACGCCGAAGATCCACACGAGTTCGCGCGGCGTGCGGTAGGAGCCGTAGAGCAGGCCGCGGAACATGTGCAGATAGACCACGATGAAGAAGGCCGAGGCGCCGGTGGAGTGCATGTAGCGGATGAACCAGCCGCCGGGCACCTCGCGCATGATGTACTCGACGCTGGCAAAGGCCACCGGGATGCCGGAGGCGTTGAGCGAGGCGTCGGGTTTGTAGTGCATCACGAGGAAGATGCCGGTGACGATCTGGATCACCAGCACCAGCAGCGCCAGCGAGCCGAAGTAGTACCAGAAGTTGAAGTTCTTGGGAGCGTAGTATTCGGTGAGGTGCTCGCGGATCGTGGAGGTGAGCGGAAAGCGCTCGTCGATCCACTGCAGCAGGCCGGATTTGGTGGTCATATTCTTTCCTCGCGCGTCAGGCTTTGTCTTCGCCGATGAGGATCTTGGTATCGGTCAGGTATTGGTGCGGCGGCACGGTGAGGTTCGTGGGCGCCGGCTGGCTCTTGAACACGCGCGCGGCGAGGTCGAAGCGCGAACCGTGGCAGGGGCAGAGGTAGCCACCGAGCCAGTCCTTGCCGATGCCGCTCGCCTCACCCTTGGCGAACTTGGCCGTGGGGGAGCAGCCAAGGTGGGTGCAGATGCCGATCACCACGAGGTATTCCGGCTTGATGGAGCGGTGCCGGTTCTTGGCGTAGGGCGGCTGGACGGATTTCTCGGAGGTGGGGTCGGCGAGCTGCGGTTCGACCTCTTCGAGCGTGGCGAGCATCGCCTCGGTGCGGCGCAGGATCCAGACGGGCTGGCCGCGCCATTCGACGGTCATCATCTCGCCGGGAGCGAGCTTGCTGATGTCGGCCTCGGCCGGGGCGCCGGCCGCCTTGGCGCGTTCGGAAGGGGTGAGACTGGCGACGAAGGGAGCGGCACCGGCCACTACCCCGGCGCCTCCGACGACGGAGGTGGCGATCAGCAGCTGCCGCCGGTTGTCGTCCAATGCTTGATCCTTGCTCATGGCGCGAACCCTCGAGAGATGGGAAGACGGTGCAAATCTGCAGATTATAAAGGATCGCCTGGGCGCATCCAAGAGGAAAGCGGCGCCTCGCCTCCGGAGCGCGGGCAGATCGATGCCGGGGCGCTCAGGTCGCGTCCAGGCGGCGGCGGTCGAGGAAGGCGTGCGCCACGGTGGCGGCATCGACGTATTCGAGCTCGCCGCCGAGGGGCACGCCACGCGCAAGGCGCGTGACCGTCACGCCGCGCGGACGCACCCGTTCGGCGATCCAGTGCGCCGTGGCCTCGCCTTCGTTGGTGAAGTTGGTGGCGAGCACGACTTCGCGCACTTCGGGAGCGGCAAGCCGCGCGAGCAAGCGCTCCAGTTCGAGCTCTTTGGGGCCGATGCCGTCGAGCGGCGACAGGCGCCCCATGAGCACGTAGTAGAGACCGCCGTAGGTATGGGTCTGCTCGATCGCTTCCATGTCGGCAGGCGATTCGACCACGCAGACGACGGAGGCATCGCGCGCCGGGTCGCTGCAGCGGGCGCACACGGCGGTCTCGCTGAAGGCGTTGCAGCGCGCGCAGTGCGTGAGGGTAGCAAGCGCCGCCTCGATCGCCCGGGCCAGCCGCTGCGCCCCGCGCCGTTCGCGCTGCAGCAGGTGGTGCGCCATGCGCTGCGCGCCCTTCGCGCCGACGCCCGGCAGACAGCGAAGCGCTTCGATGAGCTCGTCGAGCGGCGTGGGCATGGTCTCTTCAGAAAGGCAGTTTCATGCCCGGAGGCAGCGGCATGCCGGCAGTGACGGCGGCCATCTTCTCCTGGGTGGTCGCCTCGACGCGGCGCACGGCGTCATTGACCGCGGCGGCGACGAGATCCTCGAGCATCTCCTTGTCGTCGAGCACCGAAGGGTCGATGCTGACGCGGCGCACGTCGTACTTGCAGGTCATGAGGATCTTGACGAGTCCGGCGCCGGCCTGTCCCTCGACTTCGAGCGCGGCGAGCTCGTCCTGGACTTTCTTCATGTTTTCCTGCATCTGCTGCGCCTGGCGCATCAGGCCGGAGAGGGCGTTCTTATTGAACATGGCGTGTTCCTCCAGAAGGGGGTGAAGGGGTGGGCCACGTGACGCTGGTTTCGTCGAGCGTGGCATCGAACCGTTCGATGAGCCGCTGGGTGACGGGGTGCGCGAGCAGGCGGGAGACGGCAGCCCGATGGGCTTGGCGGCGGGCCTCGGCCTCGCGCTGCGCCGGCGTATCGGCGACTTCGGCCGGGGTGACGCGCACAGTGACACGACGTCCCAACACCGCGCCGAGCGCCTCGGCGATGCGATCGACGCATTCCGGGTGCAGATCGAGCAGCACGCGGTGCGTGGCATCGAGCAGGAGCGAGACCGTGTCGCCTTCGATCGCGCGGCAGATGCAGTGCTGCGCGAATTCGCGCGCAAGTCCCGTGAGGGACATGGCGGCGAACCACTCGTGCCAGGCATCGACTCCGCCACTGGGGCTTTCCCGACCTGCCGGCGGGAGCGCGCCCGGCTCTCGCGCCCCGGACGGCTCTGTGGACGGAGGCTTCGCCGGCATGCCGTCTGCCGGTAGCGAAGCAACATCGGTCGCCTCGGAAGAGGCCGTTCCCTCTGCCCCACCCTGCGCTCGATCGGGCGACGGGAACGCTGCGCGCCGCGCTTCGCCATCCGTGGCCGAGGGCGCGTGCGCGCGTGCGGCAGGCGACTCGCCGCGGGCCGTTACGGGCGCTTCACCGCCCTCCTCGTTCCTGGGTGCCGCGCTCGGACCGGGCACCGCGGCCGGCGGCGCAGCCGTAGTCTGGGGCGCGAAGGCGATGAGGCGCAGCACGGCCATGGAAAAGCCGACGGCCGGATCGGGCGCGAGCGGCAGGTCGCGGCGCGCGTGCGTGAGGATGTCGTAGGCAAGCTGCAGGTATTCCGGATCGAACCGGGCGGCGAGCGGTGCGAGCGCCTCGCGCGTCTGCGGTTCCAGGGCTTCGGGGGCGAACTGCAGCACGGCGAGCTGATGCACGAGCTGGGCGAGCGCCGCCAGGGCCGATTCGAGCGAGGCACCGCTGCCGGCGAGCCGGTCGGCGAGCGCGAGCGCGGCCGGGGCGTCGGCCGCCGCCACGGCCTCGAGGAGTTCGCGCAAGGTGGCGCTCGCCACCAGGCCCAGCATCTCGGCCACCTGCGCCTCGCGCACCTCTCCTGCCCCGTAGGCGAGTGCCTGATCGAGGAGCGAGAGGGCATCGCGCATGGAGCCGCGCGCGGCCTGCCCCACGAGCTCGAGCGCCCCGCGATCATAGGGCACGGCCTCGGCTTCCAGAATGCGGGCGGCGTGCTCGGCGATGAGCGCCGGCGGCAGCGAGCGGAGGTTGAACTGCAGGCAGCGCGACAGCACCGTGACGGGAATCTTCTGCGGGTCGGTGGTGGCGAGGATGAACTTGACGTGCTCGGGCGGCTCTTCGAGCGTTTTCAGCATGGCGTTGAAGGCGTGCCCGGTGAGCATGTGCACTTCGTCGATCATATAGACCTTGAAACGCCCCTGCACCGGCGCGTAGACGGCCTGCTCGAGCAGCGCTGCCATGTCGTCGACGCCGCGGTTGGAAGCCGCGTCCATCTCGACATAGTCGGGGAAGCGGTCGGCGTCGATGGCCTGGCAGGCGGCACAAACCCCGCAGGGTTCGGGCGTGACGCCGCGCTCGCAGTTGAGCGCCTTGGCGAAGATGCGGCTGATGGTGGTCTTGCCCACCCCGCGCGTGCCGGTGAAGAGATAGGCGTGGTGCAGCCGCTGCGTGGCAAGCGCATGCGTGAGCGCGCGCACGACGTGGTCCTGTCCCACGAGCGCGTCGAAGCGGCGGGGACGCCATTTGCGGGCAAGGGCGAGCTGGGTCATGGGGCGGATTCTACCGGATTCTTGCGCTGCGACCACGAAGTGCGCAGGGATGGGAATTTTTAATTGAGATTATTTCTCAATATCATTTGCGTTCCATGGCCGCTCCCCCTATCATGAATCCTGAACGCACGGCAACAGATCTCGAAGGAGCCCCGCCATGATCAGCAAAGTCCTTACACGCACCGCGCCGCTCGTGTCCCGCGCCGCCCTTGGCTGGACGATCTGGCTCGGCGGCGCAGCCGCGGCGCTCGCCCAGGTTCTGGCGCAGCTGCAGGACTTCTCGCCCTGGGGCTTCCTCGTATGCCTCTCCCTGCTCGCCGCCCTCGGCGGCCTGCTGCTTGCGCGTACCCTGTCGTCCTGGATGGCGGTTTCCCCCGCCACGGCCGAGCTCTTTGCCGCCGGCGTGATGGGCACGAGCGTGATCGTCGGTTTGATCGTGCCTGCACTGCAGGAGATCGCGGCGCACGAGGCGTGGGCATCGGCGGCGGCTCAATGGGCCCTGGCGCTGGGCGCTGGCGCCGCAATGCTGGCGCTGCTCGACCGGCTCGTGCCGCACCGCCACGCGCCCGCTGCCGGACAGGATCGCACGGCGCTCTTGTTCCTGTTCGCGCTCGCCCTGCACAACGTTCCCGAGGGGCTGGCGCTGAGCATGAGCGAGGTGATGGGGCCCAGCCTCGCCTTGGGCATCGCGATCCAGAACGTGCCCGAGAGCGTACTGGCGATGTGGCTGCTCACGGCGGCCGGCTGGTCCGGCGCGAGCGCAGGAGCGTGGGGATTCGCGGCGGTCTCGGTCGAGCCTGCGGTGGCCTTGCTGGCAAAAAGCCTGGGGCTTGCCGACGCCGAACATGCCCTTGCGATGACGGGACTGGCCGCCGGGGCAATGGGCTTCGTGCTGATCCATGAATTCGCGCCCCAGCTGCGCCGGGTGGGGGTACGTGCGGCTTTGCCCTTGGCAAGCGGCTCTGCCCTGGTGCTGGGCCTGTCGGCCTGGATGTGAGGAGGGGTGGCGAGCCGGACCCCCGGCACTTGCGGGGAGCGGTTAGGGCTGCTGCCTTCCGGCCCTGACCCGGTTCCCGCGCCGCAATGCGGGGCGACCCGCCACGGCTGGCATTGTAGCACGACCTTTTGCCGTCGCACGCGGGGCGATTTCTTCACGCGCGCTCAGGGAGCCGGAAGGATCGCCCCGCCGCGCCCGGCCTCGGCCGATTGCAGGCGCGCGGCGAAGCGCTCGAGTACCTTGGGATCGGCGTCGAGGCGGCGCAAGCGGACGAGATAGTCCTGCGCCTTGCCCCACAACTTCAGCTCGAGGCAGAGCTCGACGAGCGCCTCGAGTACCGCCGGCTCTTCGGGGTGCGCCTGCAGCCATGACTCCAGCCGCGCCAGCGCTGCCTGGCGCTCAGCGGCATCGAGGCAGGCGGGATAGCGGCGCACGAGCTCGGGCAGCCAGCGTTTGTCCAGCGCCGCTTCCAGGATGGGACGGACTTTTCCTCCCTGCGCCCGCTCGATCGCCAGTCGCGCCAAGGCTGCCAAAAACTCGGGATCGAAGCGCTCTTCCTTGGGCAGACGTTTCCACCAGGCGAAGAGATCGGCGCCAAGGGCGAGCCGTGAGGAGGCCTCGTTCAGATGGG
The DNA here is from genome assembly GCF_054823945.1 of Tepidiphilus sp. HLB4. NCBI lineage: Bacteria > Pseudomonadati > Pseudomonadota > Hydrogenophilia > Hydrogenophilales > Hydrogenophilaceae > Tepidiphilus > Tepidiphilus sp. HLB4. Next base: position 60,164 of record NZ_JSYB01000025.1, read on the forward strand.
CCTGGCGGATGAGGGCGGCGGCCTTGGCTGCGTCCATGGATTCGAGCGCGCACAAGCGGCGGGCCGATGCGAGCACTTCCTGCCACTTTTCTTCCCTCTGGGCGGCCTCGAGCCGCAGGCGCAGCGCCGTGGCTTCGGGAAGAGCGGGCATTTTCTCGAGCAGCTCCATTGCCGCCTGCAGACGTTCGGGACGGGAGAAACGCACGCCGAACTCGGCTTCCAGCACGGTACGGACGTCCGGCCAGCGCTCGAGCCGGGCGAGCCAGTTCTCCGCCCTCGCCTCGTTGCCGCGCTCGAGCGCCGTGGCTGCCGCGAGCGCAGCGCCGGCCTCGGCCACGCCGGGGGACCGGTCGAGCCGCTGCGCCAGCCGCTGGACCGTTGCCGCATCACCCAGCACATGGGCGCGCACGAGGCGCACGAGCGTGCGCACGGCCCGGCGCAAGCGCCAGGCGTCGCGCCGCCGGCGCAGGGTGCGAGGCAGGCCGAACAGCATCACCCCCAGGCGCAGCGACAGATAGAGGACGATGACGACGAGCACGAGAATCAGAGCGAAGAGCGTCAGCGACAGCTGGGCGCGCCAGGGCGGCACGACGAAGACGACATAACCGTCTACGCTCTGGAGGGCGAGCCCCGCCGCCACCGCCAGCGCCGCCACGAGCACAAGAGTGATCAAGGCTTTCATGTGGCTCTGCTCTCAAAAACGTACGCAAAAGTG
>NZ_JSYB01000026.1:0-15158 GCF_054823945.1 Tepidiphilus sp. HLB4
GCTCGCGGCCAGCAGCGCCGTGAGGTCGGGACGCTTGTGCCGGTCGATGGGCGTGGGTACCGTGACGATGAAGACGGTGCAGCGCGCGAGTTCGGCCGCATCGTCGGTGACGCGGAGGTGGCGGGCGGCGGCGAGTTCTTCGGCCGAGACTTCGCGCGTACGGTCGAGCCCGCGGCGCAGTTCTTCGATGCGTTCGCGCTTGAGGTCGTAGCCGATCACCGGGCGGCGCTTGCCGAATTCGACGGCAAGCGGCAGGCCGACGTAGCCGAGGCCGATGAGGGCGATGGGAGGCGACATGGTTGTTTCCTGCATCTCAGCTTTCCACGACCGCAGGGGAATCGATATCCGCCTCCCCGTGCAGGCGCGCCTTGACGGTGGCGATGAATTCGGCGACGAACGCCACCATGAGGCCGAAGAAGGCACCCAGGAGCAGCGAGAGGGCGAGAATGAGGCTGCGCGAAGGGCCGGCGGGCAGGATCGAGGGCGCGGGACCGTAGACGAGCCTGGTTTCCCGCAGCGTCTTTTCCTGTGCTTCGAGCGAGCCGATTTCCGAACCCTTGATCCACTTTTCTTGCTCCATGGCGGCGATTCTGGCCTGGTTCTGGTCCTTTCGCCGCTGCAGGTCGACTGCCGTATCTTGCAGCGTATTGAGCCACTGCAGGGCGGAGCGGCGCTGGCTGTCGATGAGCAGCATGGTCATGGCAGCAGGCTCGTTGCTGACCGAGCGGGTGGCCTGTTTCACCGCGTCACCCTCGCTGGCGAGCTGGGCCTGCAGCCGCTGGATGCTTCCTTGGGTCTCGGCCAGGCGGGTTTCGGTGCGTTTGCTATCGGCCTGCAGCAGCGCGATCTGGCGGTCCAGGTCGTCGATTTCGGCGCGCTTGCGCTCGATGATCAGCCGTAGATCGCTTTTTTTGGCATAGACGATAGGGGCGTGATCGGCGATGAGCCTCTGGGCAGCTGCGTTCATCACACCCAGATAGATCGGCTCCAGCGCTTTCGGCGCCTTGGCGGAAAGCGTGATGACGGTGGCCCCTTTGGGCACGGAGGCGTCGATCTTCAGATGGGTGAGGCTGGCGTCTTCCCGGAGCGCCTCGGCGATGGCCACCGGAATGTAGGCGTCCTTGAGCTTGGAGAGTACGGTGTCGGTGCCCTCGAGCGGCACGATCTGTTGGGCATCCTTGCCCACCGTTTGCGTACCGATCTCGATAGTGGCCTTGTATTCGTAGGCACGGGGGCGCAGGAAAGCGAACGCAGCGCCGGCAAGGAGCGCCAGGATGATGACCGCCAGCACGATGCGCCGCCGCCGCCAAACGATGAGGGCGAGGTCCGTGAGGCTGATCTTATCGTCGTAGGCAGTGAACGCTTGGGTCGTGGTGGGGTCTTGCGGCAGGGGTGAAACCATGGAAAAACGTCCGGTGGAGAGCTTAATCGGCGGCAAGTATACCTCATCTCCACTCGGGTGGGATTCAGGAACGACGCCGGCACGAGCGGTTTCGCTGACGTCGAGGCCAGGGCCGAGGCGCTGCTCGCGCTATAATCTCTAGCTTTCGTCCCCAGATTCCATTGGTGCCATGTCCCTCGACAAGAGCTTCGAACCCAAGGCGATCGAATCGCGCTGGTATCCCTACTGGGAGGAACACGGCTACTTCCGCGCCGGTTTCGATCCGAGCAGAAAAAATCCCTATTGCATCCTGATGCCGCCGCCCAACGTCACCGGCACGCTGCACATGGGGCACGGCTTCAACCAGACCATCATGGATATCCTGGTGCGCTGGCGGCGCATGAGCGGGGACAACGTGCTGCTGCAGCCGGGCACCGACCATGCCGGCATCGCCACCCAGATCGTGGTCGAGCGCCAGCTCGAGCGCGAGGGACTCACGCGCTACGATCTGGGACGGGAGAAATTCCTCGAGCGCGTGTGGCAGTGGAAGGAATATTCCGGCGGCACCATCACGCGACAGATGCGGCGTCTGGGCACTTCGGCCGACTGGACGCGCGAGCGCTTCACCATGGACGAGGGAATGTCGCGCGTGGTGCGCGAAGTCTTCGTCCGGCTCTATCGCGAGGGGCTCATCTACCGCGGCAAGCGCCTGGTCAACTGGGATCCGAAGCTGCGCACGGCGGTCTCCGATCTAGAAGTGTCGGCTGAAGAGGAAGAAGGGTTCCTCTGGTCCCTCCTCTACCCCTTCGCCGACGGGCCCATCGACGGGCAACGGGGCGTGGTGGTGGCCACCACGCGGCCGGAGACGCTCTTTGGCGACGTGGCGGTGATGGTGCATCCGGAAGATCCCCGCTATCAGGGGCTCATCGGCAAGGAGGTGATCCTGCCGCTGGTGGGCCGGCGCATTCCCATCATCGCCGATGCGGCCGTGGATCCGAGCTTCGGCACCGGCTGCGTGAAAGTGACACCGGCGCACGATGCCAACGACTACGCCGTGGCCCAGCGCCACGGGCTGCCGCTGATCAGCATCTTCCGGCTCGATGCCCATCTGAACGACCAGGTGCCCGAGCCTTACCGCGGGCTCGACCGGTTCGTGGCCCGGGAAAAGGCCGTGGCCGAGCTGCAGGCGCAGGGGCTTTTGGTCGAGGTGAAGCCGCACAAGATGATGGTGCCGCGCGGCGAGCGCACGGGCGTGGTGCTCGAACCCATGCTCACCGACCAGTGGTTCGTGGCCACCACCAAGCCCGGGGCGGACGGCAAGTCGCTCGCGCAAAAGGCGCTCGAAGTGGTCGAGGACGGCAGCATCCGCTTCTTCCCCGACAACTGGGTGAATACCTACCGCCAGTGGCTGGTCAATATCCAGGATTGGTGCATTTCGCGCCAGCTGTGGTGGGGGCACCAGATCCCGGCGTGGTACGCCGACGAAGATCCGGCCGAAAATCGTCGCTTCTGGGTGGCGCACGACGAGGCGCAGGCCCGGGCGCTTGCCGCGGCCGAGGGCTACACGGGGCCGCTCACGCGCGACGCGGACGTGCTCGACACGTGGTTCTCTTCGGCGCTGTGGCCTTTCTCCACGCTCGACTGGACGCCGGAGTATCCGGCCAAATCCAACCCGGCGCTCGATCTCTACCTGCCCTCTTCGGTGCTGGTCACGGGTTTCGACATCATCTTCTTCTGGGTGGCGCGCATGGTGATGATGACCACCCACGTCACCGGCAAGATTCCGTTCAAGCACGTCTATGTCCACGGCCTCATCCGCGATGCCGAGGGGCAGAAGATGTCGAAGTCCAAGGGCAACGTGCTCGACCCGATCGACCTCATCGACGGCATCGACCTGGAATCGCTCATCCAGAAGCGCACCACCGGCCTGATGAACCCGAAACAGGCCGCCTCGATCGTGGAGCGTACGCGCAAGGAATTCCCCAACGGCATCCCGGCGTTCGGTGCGGATGCCCTGCGCTTCACCTTTGCCTCGCTCGCGAGCCCGGGGCGAGACCTCAAGTTCGACCTCGGCCGTTGCGAGGGCTACCGCAATTTCTGCAACAAGCTGTGGAACGCGACCCGCTTCGTGCTCATGAACGTGGGCGAGCGCCTGCCGCAGACGCCCGCCGCGCCCGAGGCGCTGGGCTTTGCCGAACGCTGGATCGTCTCCCGCCTGCAGCGGGTGGAAGCGGAAGCGCAGCGCCACCTCACCGACTACCGCTTCGACCTCTACGCCAAGGCGCTCTACGAATTCGTCTGGGACGAATACTGCGACTGGTACCTGGAACTTGCCAAGGTGCGTCTTGCGCAAGGAGACGAGGCGGTGCGCCACGCCACGCGCCGCACGCTCATCGGCGTGCTCGAAGCCGTGCTGCGGCTGCTGCATCCGGTGATTCCTTTCATCACCGAGGAGCTCTGGCAGCACGTAGCCCCCGTGGCCGGGCGCAAGGTGAGCGACTCGATCATGGTGGCGCCCTACCCCGTCGCCGAGCCGGAAAAGCTCGACGAAGCGGCCGAGCGCGAGATGGCGCTCTTCCAGGCAATCACGCGGGCGGTGCGGGGCTTGCGCGCCGAGATGAAGCTCAACCCGGGCGAGCGCGTGCCGCTGGCGGTGGCGCTGGGCGAGGCGGCCGACGAGGCGCTCGCGGCGACGATCGCCGGGTTCGTTCCCTACCTGCAGGCGCTCGCACGGCTCACGGAAGTGCGCACGCTGGCGCGCCTACCCGAAGATGCGCTCGCGCCGGTAGCGGCAGTGGAGACGCTGCAGCTCATGCTCGACGTGCCCATCGACGCCGCCAAGGAGCGCGAGCGGCTTGCCAAGGAGATCGAGCGCCTGCGCGCCGAGATCGCCAAGGCGAAGAAGAAACTGGAAAACCCCAGCTTCGTGGAACGCGCGCCGGCCGAAGTGGTGGCCCAGGAGCGCGAGCGCATCGAGCGCTTCAGCGCCACGCTCGCGCAGCTCGAACCGCAGCTCGCGCGCATCGAGCGGCATTTGGCGGGGGGGTGAGACAGAGGCGCTCGCAGCTCAGACGGACTCGGAATACTCCCGCGCCAGGTGTTCATAGCGCGGGATCGCAGCCAGTTCCTGGGCGAGCGCCTCACGCCGCTGCACGGCGTCGTAGTGCGCCTGCAAGGCGAGCCAGCTTTCGGCATCGACCCCAAAGAAAGCGGCCAGGCGCAGCGCCGTATCCGCGCTGATGGCCCGCCGCCCCTGGATGATCTCGTTAATGCGCCGACGGGGCACGCCAATCGCTCGCGCCAAAGCGTACTGGCTGATGCCCAGTGGCTTGAGCCAGTCTTCTAGCAGGATCGTGCCAGGGTGGACCAGAGGAACTTCACGGCTCATCGGCATGGCTTTCTCAGTGGTAATCAACTATTTCGACTTCCCAGGCGTCGCGCCCGTCCCAGACGAAGCACACGCGCCACTGGACATTGATGCGGATGCTGTACTGACCCTCGCGATCCCCCGTGAGTAATTCTAGTCGGTTCCCCGGTGGAACACGGAGAAATTCCAATGATGTGGCCGCGTGCAGCTGCTGCAGCTTGCGCATGGCCACTGCCTCGAATGCCACGAACCGCGCAATGCGCTTGCCCTGAAAAAAGGCTTCGGTGTCGCGGCAACGAAACGATCGGATCATGGTTTGATTGTAACGCCAAAGGTGACGAACGCCAACGACAAGATCACGAAGCTGGTTTTGGCTGGTTGCTCAATGTCGATCCCAACCACTGTGCCCAGCTCGTCGAAATCGAGCACGATGCCTGATGCCACCTCTTCGGAATCCGCTGCCGGGCGTTCGCTGAAGCGGACGTCGTCGTAAATCAGTCACATTTCATACGTTCCTGCGTCTTGCAATCTAACCCATCCTATCGCCGAATCAGCACGAATTCATATTCCCCTTCGCCGGTTTCACGCGCCACTTCGAGTACGTTGCCGCTCTGGCGGGCGAAGGCGGAGAAGTCTTTCATCGAACCGGGGTCCGTGGTCCGCACCCGTAGCCGTTGCCCCGAGTGCAAGGTGGCCAGTGCCTTCTTCGTGCGCAGGATGGGCAGCGGGCAGCGCAGCCCGCGCGCGTCGAGCTCGAGATCGACCATCATGATGAATGGTTTCCTCCGCAGGTTTGACGCCAAGCGTCCTCATCGGTTAGAATAGCACCTCTTCAAGGAGATGTGGCCGAGAGGTCGAAGGCACTCCCCTGCTAAGGGAGCATACCGGCTAAAACCGGTATCGAGGGTTCGAATCCCTCCATCTCCGCCATTACATGAGCATAACTCCTTGCCCCCATGCCCACCATCATTGAGTTGTCGATCCGGAACAAGGCGGAGGGCACGTGATGAAACAGACCGTAGAAGCCATCATCGACGAAAAGGGGCATGTCCGCCTGGTCGAACCCGTTGAAATCAAAGGAATGCGTCGCGCCTTGGTGACCATATTGGACGAAGCTCCCGCTGAAATCGACGAGGTCACACAGCTGGCTGAAAAGGCCCTTGCGGAGGATTGGCTGAAACCGGAAGAGGATGAGGCATGGACGCACCTGCAATAGGCGACGTGGTCCTCGTGCCTTTTCCATTCTCAGATTTATCAGCATCCAAACTACGGCCGGCACTCGTGCTCGCTCATAGCGGACGGGAGGATTGGCTGTGCCTGCAGATCACCAGCCGATCCTACGCTGATCCCTTCGCGATTGAACTGGCGGAAGGTGACTTTTCCTGTGGCTCACTGCAACAGACCAGCTATATCCGTCCCGGGAAACTATTTACCGCTCATCAAGATCTGTTCCAACGCATGGCAGGACGGATCAGGAATGAGAAACTCGAAGAGGTGCGAAACCGGGTCATCGAGCTGGTACGCAAAGGCCGACTGTCCGAGTGACGGCCGCTCGAAGAATGAAACCAATTGGGATCGGTGCAGAGCAAACCCCCTCATTCCCGCTGCGCCGCAAACGCTTCCAGCACATGCCTGACCCGGGCCATGGTCTCGGAAAGCGTCGCCTCGATCTCGGTGAATGAAATCTCGCTCGCGTCGGCGCCGCGGCCGGCGGCGTAGTTTGCCACCACGTTGATCGCGGCGTAGGCAAGGCCCAGTTCGCGGGCGAGCGCGGCTTCAGGCATGGCGGTCATGCCCACCACGTTGGCGCCGTCGCGCTCCAGGCGGTCGATCTCGGCGGCGGTCTCCAGGCGCGGGCCCTGGGTGCAGGCGTAGACCGCGCCGTCGATCACCGGCTCCCCTGCCTTTTGCGCGGCGCGGATCAGGCGTTCGCGCAGCGCCGGGGTGAACGGCAGGGTGAAATCGATGTGCGTGACCGGATCTTCTTCGCCTTCGAAGAAGGTCGACACGCGCCCCCAGGTGTAGTCGATGATCTGGTGCGGAATCACGAGGGAGCCCGGAGCGTATTGCGCCTGGATGCCGCCGACGGAAGCCACCGAGATGACCTCGCGCACGCCCACGTGCTGCAGCGCCCAGAGGTTGGCGCGGTAGTTGATGCGGTGCGGCGCATAGGTGTGACCGTAGCCGTGCCGGGCAAGGAAAGCGATGTCCCGGCCGGCGATGCGCCCGAGGGTGAGCGGCCCGGAGGGGTCGCCGTAAGGGGTGCGCACGACCTGCCGGTGCACGATTTCCAGATTGTTGAGCGAGGTGAGGCCGGTGCCGCCGATGATCGCGAACATGGAATTTCCGCATCGAGCCGAAAGGATGCGGAATTTTACACGACGCCGCCTTGCCCCTTTGTTATAATTGGCGTTTTCGTACGTCTGGAAGTCCATGTCCTCCGCCATTCGCAACATCGCCATCATCGCCCACGTCGATCATGGCAAGACCACCCTCGTCGACCAGCTTCTCAAGCAGTCCGGCACCTTTGCCCAGCATCAGACCGTCGCCGAACGGGTGATGGACAGCAACGATCTCGAGCGCGAGCGCGGCATCACCATCCTGGCCAAGAACTGCGCCATCCGCTATGGCGACACCCACATCAACATCGTCGACACCCCGGGCCACGCCGATTTCGGCGGCGAAGTGGAGCGGGTGCTCTCCATGGTCGACGGCGTGCTGCTGCTGGTCGATGCCGTCGAAGGCCCCATGCCACAGACGCGCTTCGTCACCAAGAAGGCGCTGGCGCGCGGCCTCAAGCCCATCGTGGTCATCAACAAGATCGACCGCCCCGGCGCTCGGCCCGACTGGGTGATCAACGCCACGTTCGATCTCTTCGCCGAGCTCGACGCGAGCGAGGAGCAACTGGACTTCCCCATCGTCTATGCTTCGGGCCTGCAGGGCTACGCCACGCTGGATCTGAACGAGCCGGGCCAGGACATGCGCCCGCTTTTCGAGACCATCATCGCCCACGTTCCGCCGCCGCCGGTGACGATCGACGCGCCCCTACAGCTGCAGATCTGCTCGCTCGACTATTCGAGCTACGTGGGGCAGCTGGGTATCGGCCGCATCCGCCAGGGGCGTCTGCGCCCCAACCAGGAAGTGGGCGTGTGGCTGGGCGAACAGAACCTGGGTCGGGCAAAGATCGGTCAGGTGCTGAAATTCGTCGGTCTGGAGCGCGAGGCGGTGCCCGAGGCGGTGGCAGGCGACATCGTGATGATCTCCGGCGTGGAGCAGGTTGGCATCGGCGTGACGGTGTGCGATCCCGAGGCGGCGCAGCCGCTGCCGCCGATCGAGGTGGACGAGCCCACGCTCACCATGACCTTCATGGTCAACACGTCGCCCTTGGCCGGGCGCGAAGGGAAATTCGTCACCAGCCGCCAGATCCGCGAGCGGCTGGAGAAGGAGCTGCTCAAGAACGTGGCGCTGCGCGTGCGCTTCAGTGAAGATGGCGACAGCTTCGAGGTCTCCGGCCGGGGCGAACTGCACCTCACCATCCTGCTCGAAACCATGCGCCGCGAGGGCTATGAGCTGGCGGTGGGCCGGCCGCGGGTGGTGTTGAAAGAGATCGACGGCGAACTCCACGAGCCCTACGAGCGGCTCACGGTCGATATCGAGGAAGGCCACCAGGGCGCGGTGATGGAGGAACTGGGGCGTCGCCGGGCGGAACTCCTCGACATGACGAGCGACGGCAAGGGGCGCGTGCGGCTGGAATACCGCGTGCCGGCGCGCGGCCTCATCGGATTCCAGGGGGAGTTCCTGACGCTCACGCGCGGCACGGGGCTCGTGAGCCACATCTTCGACGGCTACGGACCTCTCGCCGGTCCCGTGGGCGGACGACGCAACGGGGTGCTCGTGTCGCAGGACGACGGCCAGGCCGTGGCCTACGCGCTGTGGAAGCTGCAGGATCGCGGCCGCATGTTCGTCAGCCCGGGCGATGCGGTCTATGAGGGCATGATCATTGGCATCCACACGCGGGAAAACGACCTGGTGGTGAATCCGATCCGCACCAAGCAGCTCACCAACATCCGTGCTTCCGGCTCGGACGAGGCGATCCGGCTCGTGCCGCCGATCGAGCTCACGCTGGAGGCGGCGGTGGAGTTCATCGAGGACGACGAACTCGTCGAGATCACGCCGAAGTCGATCCGCCTGCGCAAGCGCCACCTGCAGGAACACGATCGCCGCCGCGCGGCGAAGCAGACGGCGCTCGCCTGAGCTTCCTTTCGCGAAAAAGCCCCCGAGGGGGCTTTTTCGTTACAGTCCCACCGAGCGGGCGCGCAGGAAGTCGCGGAATTCGTTGGCGACTTCGGGGTGGCGCAGGGCGAATTCGACCGTGGCCTTGAGGTAGCCCAGCTTGGAGCCGCAGTCGTAGCGCACGCCGTCGAATTCGTAGGCGAGGATGGCTTCTTCCTGCAGCAGCGAGCTGATGGCGTCGGTGAGCTGTAGTTCGCCCCCCGCGCCGGGCTGGATGCGATGCAGGTGCTCGAAGATGTTGCCCGAGAGGATGTAGCGCCCCACCACCGCCTGGGTGCTGGGGGCTTCTTCGGGCTTGGGCTTCTCGACGATGCCGGTGATGCGCTGGATCTTGCCGTGCGCCTCCGGCTCGGTGCTGACGATGCCGTACTGGCGCGTCTCTTCGCGCGCGACGTTGATGGTACCGAGCACCGAGCAGCGGTGGTAGTTGTAGACGTCGATCATCTGGGAGAGCACCGGCTTGCCTTCGGGGTGGTCGCAGAGGTCGTCGGCGAGCAGCACGGCGAAGGGTTCGTCGCCCACGACCGATTCGGCGCATAGGACGGCGTGTCCCAGACCGAGCGCCTCCGACTGGCGGATGTAGATGCAGTTGACGCCCTTGGGAACGGTCTTGCGCACGACTTCGAGGAGTTCCTTCTTGCCGCGGGCCTGCAGCTCGGATTCGAGCTCGTAGGCTTTGTCGAAGTGGTCCTCGATGGAGCGCTTGGTGCGGCCGGTGATGAAGATGAGCTCGGTGATGCCGGCGGCCACCGCTTCTTCCACGGCGTACTGGATGAGGGGCTTGTCGACGATGGGCAGCATTTCCTTGGGGCTCGCCTTGGTGGCGGGGAGGAACCGGGTGCCCATCCCGGCCACGGGGAACACGGCCTTGCGCACGGCTTTCTTCATTTCGTTCGACTCCTGCGGTTGATCCATGGGTTCATCCTTGGGTTGTGCTGCGCTCGGCGATCAGGCGCTCGAGCGTGTCTTCGTCGATGACGGGAACGCCCAGCTCGAGCGCCCGCTGCAGCTTGCTGCCGGCTTCGCTGCCGGCGACGACGTAATCGGTCTTCTTCGACACGGAGGCGCTCACCTTGCCGCCGTGCGCTTCGATGAGAGCCTTCGCTTCTTCGCGCGTCAAGCGCGGTAGCGTGCCGGTGAGCACGAAGGTGAGACCGGCGAGCGCCCTGCTCTTCTTGGCGGGGACGCTTTCTTCCCAATGCACGCCGAGCCGGCGCAGGCGCTCGATCACCTGGCGGTTGTGCGGCTCGTCGAAGAAGTCGCGGATGCTCTGCGCCACCACCGGGCCGATGCCTTCGATGGCGGTGAGCTCGTCGAGCCTGGCGTTCATGAGGGCGTCGAGCGAGCCGAAGTGCCCGGCGAGGAGCTTGGCGGTGGCCTCGCCCACGTGCCGGATCCCAAGGGCATAGATGAAGCGGGCGAGCGTCGTCTTCTTGCTGCGCTCGATGGCGGCCATCAGCTTGGCGGCGGATTTTTCCCCCATGCGGGGCAGGCTCGCGAGCCGATCGGCATTGATTTTGTCGGGGTCGTAGAGATCGGCCGGGGTTTCGACCCAGCCGAGATCGACGAGCTGCTCGATGAGCTTCTCGCCCAGCCCTTCGATGTCCATCGCCAGACGAGAGGCGAAATGCTCGAGGGCGCGTTTGCGCTGGGCGGGACAGTACATGCCGCCGGTGCAGTAGGCCGCGGCTTCGTCCGGGTCGCGGGCCACCGCCGAGCCGCACACGGGGCAGTGCTCGGGCATGACGAAGGGGCGTTCGCTGCCGTCGCGCCGCTCGGGGAGCACCTTGACGACCTCGGGGATGACTTCGCCCGCGCGGCGCACCACCACCCAGTCGCCGATGCGGATGTCTTTGTCGCGGATGTAGTCTTCGTTGTGTAGCGTAGCGTTGGTGACGGTGACGCCGCCCACGAAGACGGGTTCGAGCCGGGCGACGGGAGTGAGCGCGCCGGTGCGTCCGACCTGCACTTCGATGCCGACGAGGCGGGTGATCTCTTCCTGCGGCGGGAACTTGTGGGCGATGGCCCAGCGCGGCGCGCGGGCGATGGTGCCCAGGCGCTGCTGCGCGGACAGATCGTCGACCTTGTAGACCACGCCGTCGATGTCGAAGGGGAGCCGGTCGCGATCGGCCTCCATGCGGCGGTAGTAGGCAAGCAGGCCCTCGGCGCCTTCGGTCACTTCGCGCGCGTCCGACAGGGGAAAGCCCCAGCGCTGCAAGAGCGCGAGCGCCTTGCTGTGCGTTTCCGGCCAAGGGTGCCCCTCGAGGCGCACGAGCTGGTAAGCGAAAAAGCGCAACGGCCGCTTGGCGGTGACGCGCGGGTCGAGCTGGCGCAGGCTGCCGGCCGCGGCGTTTCGCGGATTGACGAAGGTTTTCTCGCCCGCTTCGAGCTGCGCTTCGTTGAGCCGCTTGAAGTCTTCGCGCGTCATGAGGACTTCGCCGCGCACTTCCAGCAGCGTCGGCGGGGAGTCGAGCCGCAGGCGCAGGGGGATGGAGCGAAGGGTGCGCAGGTTGGCGGTGACGTCTTCGCCGGTGAAACCGTCGCCCCGGGTGGCGCCGAGGCTGAAGAGGCCGTCGCGGTAGATGAGGGAGATGGCGAGCCCGTCGAACTTCGGCTCGCAGGCGTAGCGGATGCGCTCGACGCCGAGCAGCTCACGGCAGCGCCGGTCGAAGGCGAACACTTCTTCGTCGGTATAGGCATTGGTGAGCGAGAGCATCGGCACTTCGTGCCGGACTTCGGCGAATTCGGGCGCCGGTTTGCCACCCACGCGCTGGGTGGGGGAATCGGGGGTGACGAGCTCGGGATAGCGGGTTTCGAGCGCGACGAGCTCGCGGAAGAGCCGGTCGTATTCGGCATCCGGCACGAGCGGCTCGGCGAGCACGTAGTAGGCGTAGTCGAGCCGGGCGATCTCTTCGCGCAGCCAGCGGGCGCGTTCGACCGCCTCCGGCGGGGCATGGGAGGTCATCGTGGTCCTTTCATCCCGCGAAGAGACGGCGGGCGATGGCGCTGCCGGGAGGGATTTCCTGCGCCTTCATGCGCTGGTGGATCTGGGCGATGCGCTCGCGGATGAGCCGGCCGGCCTCGGGCGTGAGGGGGTTGCCGGCATCGTCGACCAGCTGGCCGTCGAGCGTGGCGGCGAGCTTCTCGGCAAACGTGAACATGCGGTCGAACACCACCGGCGAGGGGATGCGCGTGACTTCGAGAAAGAGGGTGACGCCGTTTGCCTGGTGCAGCTTGATGTCGGGCTGGCGCAAGGGCCGCCCGTCGAGGTCGGCGAGGGCATAGAGCGGGACGCCATGGTCGTCGAGCAGGCGATAGAGGCCGTCTTCACCGAGCGTGAGGCCGGCCGCTTCGGCGGCAGCCCGGATCTTGGTACCGGGAATGGGGGCGTTGCGCGGCACGACGTTCACCGCGATCTGCACGTCGAACTCGGCACAGAAGCGGTCGAGCGCAGCGGCGCGCTCGAGCACGGTGACGCGCGATTCGATGGCCCCGGGCACGGCACCGAGATGGTCGGCGACGCGTTCGACACCGCCGGTGAAGCGCAGGTACTCTTTCTCGCCGATGGCGCCGGTTCGGTCGGCGAGCTGTAGCGAGGCGAGCGCGAGGTGGTATTGACCCTCGGTCTTGGCGGTGAGCGGCTGCCAGTCGTTGCTCGCGTCGTCGAAGACGTACCAGCCGACCGGACGCGGCGAATCGCGGAATTCGCGCATGACGGCTTCCCGTAGCGCCGCAGCATCCATGCCGCCGAGCGATTCGAGGCGCACCATGAGATCGACCCCTTCCTTGAGGCTGTCGGGGTGATGCCGTGGCGTGCGGGCGAACCCTGCTTCCGCGGCGGGTTCGCGCCGGGGGGCGACGCGGTGCGCCGGGCCGAGCACGCCCTCTTCTTCGGTGAAGTCGCTGCCGGGCGCGCCGCCCGGCCCCCGTTCGCCCGCATCGAGCAACGGGTCGTGCGACGGGGTGTGCAAGGTGCGCTCGAGGGTGCGCCGGCTGCGGGTTTCCTGCCACTTGCCGTAGCCGAAAAAGCCGGCGGTGACGATGACGACCACGCCTCCCAGTGCGATGAGCAGATCGGTATCCATGCGTGTTCCTTTGCCTCGGCGCGCGGCCGGAATCAGGGCGTTTCGGCGAGCCGCAGCGCCTCGTCGATGTCGACGGCGACGATGCGCGAGACGCCCTGCTCCTGCATCGTGACGCCGATGAGCTGCTCGGCCGCCGCCATCGTGATTTTATTATGACTGATGAAGAGAAGTTGCGTCGTGCCGGACATCTCCCGCAACAATCGGGCGTAGCGCTCGGTGTTGGCGTCGTCGAGCGGCGCGTCCACCTCGTCGAGGATGCAGAAAGGCGCCGGGTTGAGGGCGAAGAAGGAGAAGACGAGCGCGATGGCGGTGAGCGCCTTCTCGCCGCCCGAGAGCAGGTGGATGCTCGCGTTCTTCTTGCCCGGCGGCTGGGCGAGGATCTGCACGCCGGCATCGAGAATCTCTTCACCGGTGAGCACGAGCTTGGCCTGCCCGCCGCCGAAGAGCCGGGGAAACAGTCGGCCGAAATGCGCATCGACGGCGTCGAACGTGGCGGCGAGCGCCTGGCGCGTCTCGCGGTCGATGCGCCGGATCGCTTCTTCCAGCGTGCCGATGGCAGTGGTGAGATCGGCAAGCTGCGCTTCCAGCGCCGTCTTGCGTTCTTCCACCTGACGCAGGGCTTCGAGCGCGGCGAGGTTGACTTCGCCCAGCGCGGCGAGCTCGCGCCCCAGCCGCTCGGTCTCGCGGGCGAGCTTGGCGGCGTCGAGATGGTCGAGCTGAGGCTCGAGGGCGGCCAGATCGGCGCCGAGTTCGGCGAGCCGCTCTTCGGCGTGCGCAAGCGCCGCGGCTGCTTCCTGCCGCTGCAGCCGCGCCTGCTCGAGTTCGTCGCGCAGGGGTTGCAGGGCGAATTCCTGCCGCTGGCGGGTCTCTTCGAGTTCGCGCAGCTTCTGGTGACGTTCGTCGAGCACGAGCCGGGCTTGGGCGAGCGCGCTGGAAGCGCGTTCGCGCGCCTCGCGCACGAGGGATTCCTCTTCGAGCGGGGCGTCGGCGAGCCGTTCGCGTTCGGCCAGGCGCTCGGCGCGCTCGCGCTCGAGCCGCTCGAGGCTCTCGGCGGCGATCCGGGCGCGGCGCTCGCTCTCCTCGCGTTTGAGGGCGCATTCGCGGCAGGAGAATTCGGCTTCCTGCAGCTCGCGCGCAATCACCTGGCGCTGCGCGCGGGCGTCTTCGAGGCGCTCGTGCTGGCGGCGGAGGTCGGCCTGGCGTTCGAGGCAGGAGGATTCGAGCGCGGCTTCGCGTTCGAGCAGGGCAGCGATGCGCTCTTCCAGGGTGGCGAGCTCGGTGCGCTCGCGCTCGGTCTGCTCGCGCAGGGCGGTGCGCTCTTCGTCGATGGCATGGCGCCGGCGGCGGGCGTGCTCGAAGGCGGATTCGAGCCGGGCGAGTTCGAGCGCGTGCTCGCGCTGCAGCTTTTCGGCCTGCTGCAGCTCGCGGCGCAAGGCGTCGTGCGCCGTCTTTGCTTCGTCGCAGGCAGCGGCGCAGCGGGCGCGTTTCTCCGCGGCGGATTCGCGCTGCCGTTCGCGCTCGGCGCATTCGGCCTCCAGCGTGCCGAGCTCGCGGGCGCGCTCGAGGATGCCCGCGAGCATCCGTTCGTCGGCGCCGAGGCTGCGCGCCCCATGGGGATCGACGATCCAGCCTCGCCGGTCGACCAGGCGCAGCCCGCGTTCGCGCGCCCAATCGAGCAGCGCTTCGTCGATCGCCTCGACGAAGACGGTATGGGCAAGGAGACGCTGGAGGGCGCCGGCAAGCGTCGGGTCTCGGGCGGAGATCGCCGCTGCGGCCCGCACCGCGCCTTCGGGCAGTGGCTCGCCTTCTTCCAACCCCGCTTCGCAGGGAAGATCCTGCCACAGCCAGGCTTCGCCGGGACGCGGCGCGTGCTCGACCCGCACGGTGGCCTCGGACAGCGGCGCGAGGCGCGCCCCGAGCCAGGGGCCGAGGAGCGTTTCGGCCGCCGTTTCCCAGCCGGCAGCGACTTCGAGCCGCGGCCACAGCGCCGTTGCGCCCTCGCCCGAGTCACCAGCGCAGCGCGCCTGGGTTT
>NZ_JSYB01000096.1:0-146 GCF_054823945.1 Tepidiphilus sp. HLB4
TCGATCCCCGCGCACGCGGGGGAGGCCGATGCGAGCTGCGAGGCGCTCGGCCAGCCCAAGGTCGATCCCCGCGCACGCGGGGGAGGCGCAATCAAGATCGTCATCAGCAATACCGTCCGAGGTCGATCCCCGCGCACGCGGGGGAG
>NZ_JSYB01000096.1:156-335 GCF_054823945.1 Tepidiphilus sp. HLB4
CAAACGCAAAATCCTGAGACGCTGGCACGGGGTCGATCCCCGCGCACGCGGGGGAGGCGGGACAGGATCAAGTCGATCCAACGTGGGATGAGGTCGATCCCCGCGCACGCGGGGGAGGCCTCCTTACGCACTGTTTGGCAACAGCACGGGGAGGTCGATCCCCGCGCACGCGGGGGAGG
>NZ_JSYB01000096.1:345-521 GCF_054823945.1 Tepidiphilus sp. HLB4
GGCATACCAGCCGTTCGTGCGAGCGACGGGTCGATCCCCGCGCACGCGGGGGAGGCTCGCCGCTGCGATAGTCGCGCCGGATGTTGTCGGGTCGATCCCCGCGCACGCGGGGGAGGCGCCGAAAAGTCGTCGGCCGGGATCAGCCAGTCGGGTCGATCCCCGCGCACGCGGGGGAG
>NZ_JSYB01000096.1:531-647 GCF_054823945.1 Tepidiphilus sp. HLB4
GCCGATGATATATGCGGTATCCCAGGAAAGGTCGATCCCCGCGCACGCGGGGGAGGCTGACCATCACCTACATCATCGGCACCGAAGACGGGTCGATCCCCGCGCACGCGGGGGAG
>NZ_JSYB01000096.1:657-771 GCF_054823945.1 Tepidiphilus sp. HLB4
GCTCCGGGCGATCTCGTCGACTGCATTCGGGTCGATCCCCGCGCACGCGGGGGAGGCGGGCAGGTGAGGCGCACACTGCCGGGGATGAGGGGTCGATCCCCGCGCACGCGGGGG
>NZ_JSYB01000096.1:781-956 GCF_054823945.1 Tepidiphilus sp. HLB4
GATCAAAGGTTCTCCGTAAAATCAAGGGGGGTCGATCCCCGCGCACGCGGGGGAGGCGCCTGCAACTCTACCTCGACGCGGAACGCGCGAGGTCGATCCCCGCGCACGCGGGGGAGGCCACGAGGTGCAGGTGGGTCCTTTGCCTGAGGAGGGTCGATCCCCGCGCACGCGGGGG
>NZ_JSYB01000096.1:966-1086 GCF_054823945.1 Tepidiphilus sp. HLB4
GAGCAGGTCGCCGCTGCGATAGACGGCGAGGGGTCGATCCCCGCGCACGCGGGGGAGGCGGTGCCGAGTTCAACGGGCGAAATATCGCCGAAGGTCGATCCCCGCGCACGCGGGGGAGGC
>NZ_JSYB01000027.1:0-10531 GCF_054823945.1 Tepidiphilus sp. HLB4
AAATTTACAGAAAAAAGGTTGCACAACCGATTCTCCAGCTTGTGCACGGCGGTATTGATCATGCCGAGGCCGACGGCAAGGAGCAGCGCGCCCAGGACGAGCGAGGCGGCATTCTCGAAGCGTTGGTGGCCGTAGGGGTGGTTGGCGTCGGGCGCTTTGCGACTGTGGCGCAGGGCGAGCAGGACGACGAAGTCGGCCACGAGGTCGGAGAGGGAATGGATGCCGTCGGCTACCAGACCTTGCGAGCCGGACCAGAGGCCGGCGATCACCTGGGTGAGGGTGAGGCCGAGGTTGACGGCGACGCTCACCCAGGTGGTGCGTTTGGCCGCGCGTTCTCGTTCGGGAGAATCGGACTCTTCGTCGAGCTCGTCGAAGTCGTGGAGTTCGTTCATGAGGTTTCGGTCATGGCAGGGAGGGGGTGGAGGGGGGAATCTTCCGAGCGCGGAAAGACCACCCGCATCGTCGTGCCGCGGCCATCCGGCCCTGCTTCGGCGCCGACGCGGCCACCATGGAAGGCTACGATGCGCTGTACGATGGCGAGTCCCAGTCCGGCGCCGCCGCTGGGGCTGCCGGGGACGCGGTAGAAGGGCTCGAACACGCGGGCCCGTTCTTCGGGGGGGATGCCCGGCCCCTGATCGCTTACGGTGAGCGTCACGGTCGCGGCGTCGACGGTGAGGCGGACGTCGACGCGTCCGCCAGCCGGGGAATGGCGGATGGCGTTGTCGATCAGGTTGCGCACGAGGATACCCAGGGCGAGGGCGATGCCGTGCACGCGGGCGGGTTCCGGTGCATCCAACCCGAGTTCCACGCCGCGCTCGAGCGCGAGCGGCGCCAGTTCGGCCACCGCTTCGCGGGCGATCTCGCGCAGATCGAGTTCGCCGCGCAGGGTACGGGTCACGTCGGGTTCGAGCCGGGTGAGGGTGAGGAGTTGCGAGACGAGGCGGCTTGCCCGGTCGACGCCGGCGATCAGGCGATGCAGCGCTTCTTCCCGCTGGGAACCCTCGGGGGCGCGCAGGGCGAGCTGGGCCTGGGTTTTGAGGACGGCGAGCGGGGTGCGTAGTTCGTGCGCCGCGTGCGAGGTGAAGCGCCGTTCGCGCGCCATCGCGTCGGCGAGCGCCTCGAGCAGGTGGTTGAGCTCGCCGACGATGCCACGAATCTCCACGGGCACCTCCGCGAGCGCGATCGGCGTGAGCTGGGTCGGCGAGCGGTGGGCGATCTCGCATTCGGTGCGCGCGAGCGGTTGCAGCCCCCGGCGCACGCCGACGAGCACGAGGACGACGAGCAGCGGCACGGCCACGAGCAGCGGTCCGACGAGCTGACCGATGACGTGGTAGACCAGTTCGGTGCGGCCGGAGAAGGGTTCGCCGAAGTAGACTTCGAGGGGGCCGTCGGAGTGGATCTTGTGCAAGACGCGCCACATTTGTTTTTGATAGAGCACGTCGGCGAAGCCGTCGCCGGGAATGAAGCGTTCCGCGGCGGGGGCGTCTGCCGTGCGCACGAGCAGATGGCCGCGGTACCAGATCTGGAAGGCCGCCTCGTCGTCGTAGGCGCGGATGAGGCGTTCGCTGAAGACGCCGTTGAGCACTTCTTCCGTCGTCTCGTGCTCGTCGTTGAGTTCGTGCCATGAAAGCTCCAGCAGCACTTCGGCGATCTTCTCCAGCCGATCGTCGTAGAATGCGTGGATTTCGCGCCGCGCATCCCAGAAGACGATGGCGGTGAGCACACCCCAGGCGAGGGCGAACACGCCCAGCATCAGGACGATCAGGCGTCGCCGCAGCGAGATCATCCGCGCTCCTTGGGCAAGAGGTAGCCGACGCCGCGCACCGTCACGATCCATTCCCGACCGAGCTTGCGGCGCAGGTGATGGATGTGGACCTCGATCGCGTTGCTCTCCACTTCGCTGCCCCAGCCATAAATCCCTTCTTCCAGCCGCTCGCGTGACAGCACCTTACCGGCATGCTCCAGCAAAAGGTGCAGGAGGGCGAATTCCTTGGCGGAGAGCTCGACCGGTGCGCCGTTGAGCGTCACCGTGCGCGCCGCCGGATCGAGCACGAGCGGACCGTGGCGCATGGCGCTGTCGGAACGGCCGTGGGCGCGCCGGTACAGCGCCCGCAGGCGGGCGGCGAGTTCTTCGAGGTCGAAAGGCTTGCCCAGATAGTCGTCGGCGCCGGCGTCGAGCCCGGCGACCCGGTCGGAGACCGCGTCCCAGGCGGTGAGGATCAGCACCGGGGTCTTCACACCCGCCGCACGGGCGCGCTTGAGCACCTCGAGACCCGAGAGGCCGGGCAGGCCGAGGTCTAGCACGGCGAGCTCGAACGGTTCGCTACACAAGGCCGTCAGCGCCGCTTTTCCTTCGCGCACCCAATCGACGGCATAGCCTTCCTGTTCCAAGCCGGTGCGCACGGCCGCACCCAGCATTTCGTCGTCTTCGATCAAAAGGAGTCGCATCGGTCTATCGAGCGCCTTCCTTCTGGGCGAGTTCCGCGGGCGCCGCCAGCAAGACGGCGGACATCGTCCGTTTGCGGATCATCCTCGCTGCCTCGTTTTCACGGAACGCGCCGCGCAAAGCGGCGCACCACTTCGGTCTGCTTGCGCAGCAATCGATCGAGCAAGCCGGGCCAGAGGGCGTTGAGGCGCACGACCCAAGGCTCCATTCCGCCGAGCACCACCTCGCGGGCGTCGCGCCGGATCGCCTCGAAAATCGCCTCGGCCACGACCTCGGGCGGATCGACCGCCATCTTCGTCGCCTGGGCCATTTCGTAGACCTGAGGCGGATTGAGCGCGGTGCGCACGGCACGCGGGGCGACGAGCGTCACGCCCACGCCGCTGCCGGCGAGTTCGCGCCGCAGCCCTTCGGTGAAGCCGCGCAGGGCGAACTTGCTCGCCGCGTAGGCGGTGTAGCCGGGCAGCGCGAGCGCCCCGAGCACCGAGCCGCAGAAGACGAGCCGCCCGCTGCCGCGTGCCGTCATCTCCGGCAGCAGCGCTTTGGCAAGCCACATGGCCGAGGCGCAGTTGGTGCGCAACAACCGTTCGATCGTCTCGTCGTCTTCCTCGGTGAACCAGCGGAAGCTTCCTTCGCCGGCCAGATGCACCAGGAGGTCGATGCCGCCCAGCGCGCCGCGTGCTTCGTCCACGGCAGCGCGGCACCCCGGCGCGCTGCCGAGATCGGCGACGACGAGTGCCGCCGAAGGGATGTCCCCGTCCAGCGCTTCCAGGGCTTCACGGCGCCGCCCTACCAGCGCGAGCCGTGCGCCAGCCGCTGCGAGCCGCTGGGCGAGCGGGGTGCCGATGCCGCCGCTTGCTCCCGTCAGCAGGACGCGTTTTCCTCGTATGTCCATGAGCCTCTCCTCATTGCGGCAGGGCGCGGAACATGTCGCCGTAGAGCCGGTACATCTGGCGGGCACAGCGGATCACCGCGCGCTGGTCGTCTTCGTCCTCGAGCCGGTCCATCAGGCGTTCGAAGTAGGCGATGTGGCTCTGGTCGAGATCCCCGTGACTGGTGAGGTAGGAGAACGCCGCATCCGGCAGGCCGAGCGCCGCCTGGATCGCCTTGGCCGCGCGCGTGGCGAGGTTGACGCTCGTGCCTTCGAGCACCAGCACCATGCCGAAGAAACCCACGGGGTTGCGCCGCAGTACCGTGTCCCAGGCGTAGGCGATCATGCGGTCGGTCTCGGGCGCCGGTTCGCCGCAGCGCACCGCCTCGGCATCGACGCCGCAGGCGCGCAAATCGTCGAGTACCCATTCGTGATGGCCGTATTCCTCGCGGATGTATTCGGCCACGGCGCCGCGCAGCCATTCGAGCCGCTCGGGCAGCCGAGCCCCCACCGCCATCAGCAGAGGCACCGTCTGGCTGACGTGATGATAGGCCTGGGTGAGAAAGGCGCAATAGGTCTGCAGGCTCACTTTTCCTTCCACCGCGGCGGCGAAGAGGGGGATCGCCAGGAATTGCGCGCGTTCGCGCTCCGTTTCCTGCATCAAGGTGTGGTAGAACCCCATCGTGTTTCTCCGTTCAGTTTTCCAGTTTCGACCACAGTCGTTCGAGGGCCTGGGCGTAGGCCGCGAAGATGTGCGCCCGGCGCAGCCGCCCGTTGGGCGTGAGCAGGCCGTTTTCGGGGGTGAAGGGCGCATCGGCCCGCACCCAGGCGGCGATGCGGGCGTAGTCGGGCAGGCGCGCGTTGGCTGCCGCCACCGCCCGTGCGAGCGCCGGTTCGGGCAGCGTCGTGTGGAGCACGGCCAGGTTGTGCGCCCGCCCTTCGCCGAACACCGCTGCCTGCACGATGCCTTCTTCCTGGGTCAATTCCCCTTCGACCCATTCCGGCGAGACGTTGCGCCCGAAAGCGGTGACGTAAATGTCTTTCTTGCGTCCGGTGAGGAAGAGGAATCCGTCCTCGTCGAAGGCACCGACGTCCCCCGTCGGCCAGAATCCGTCGAGAGACGGGGGCGCTTCCTGTCGCAGATAGCCCGCGCACACCGCGCCGCGCACCAGCACTTCACCGTCGGCTGCGAGCCGGACTTCGGTGTGAGGCAGCGGCCGACCGACGCTGCCGGGGCGTTCTGCCCCGGGGCGATTGACTGCCACCACCGAGGCGCATTCCGACAGGCCATAACCTTCATAGACGGGCAGTCCCGCGGCCCGCGCCCGCTGTAGGAGGTGCAGCGGGACCTTGCCGCCACCTACGGCGAGAAAGCGCAACCGCGCCGTGGGCGGTCCGCGCCGTTCGGTTTCCGTTACCAGCGCGCGCAAGAGCTGGGGGGTGAGCACCGCCGTGTCCGGTTCGGCGCGCTGCAGCGCCGACCACAGGAGAGCGGCATCGACCCCGGCCGCGCCGCGCAACCCGAGTTTCGCCACGGGCCAGAGCACCGTGCCCATGC
Organism: Tepidiphilus sp. HLB4; assembly: GCF_054823945.1. NCBI lineage: Bacteria > Pseudomonadati > Pseudomonadota > Hydrogenophilia > Hydrogenophilales > Hydrogenophilaceae > Tepidiphilus > Tepidiphilus sp. HLB4. Next base: position 4,873 of record NZ_JSYB01000027.1, read on the forward strand.
CGGCGAGCAGCGGGGCGTACAGTCCGGCGATGTTCTCCAGCAGGACGGAGAGCGGTAGCACCGCGAGATGCCGTTCGCCTGCCTCCACCCCCGCCGCCCATACGAGCGAGCGGGCCACCGCTTCCATCGCCTCGCGGCGCAGCAGGACCCCTTTGGGCGCGCCGGTGGTGCCGGAGGTGTAGGTTACCTTGGCGATGCCCGCTGGCAGGGGCGGCGCGCTCGGTTCCAGCATCACTTGCCACAGTCGCACGCCGGCCACTTCGCCCAGGGGGCGAGCTTCCCCCTTGTTGGAGAATGCCTGCGGCTGGTCGGTGAGCACCGCCCCGACGCCCGAGTCGTCGAGCACGTGCGCCGTCTGCGCCGCGGAGAAGAAGGGGGGCAGCGGTACGAGCGGGACGGCGGCCGTCCAGGCGGCCAGATCGCACACCGCCCAGGCGGGGCCGTTGTCGAGGGCGAGCGCCACGCCGCGCTCGCGCCAGGGTTCGAGCAGCGCGGCGAGCACCTCCACCGCAACGGCGGCGGTGGTAAAGTCGAGCGTGCGCTCGCGCCCGATCCACGCCGGTGCCTGGGGGCGCGTTGCTGCCCAGCCGCGCAGCGCTTCGCTCAGTGTCGGGTACATGCCCTTTCCCCCTTCCAACGCATCCCGGCACCGCAGCCCAGGGCAAGCCCGCGCAGCCACAGGGCGAGCAGGCCGTCGCCGCTCGCGGCGAGCATTTCCCGCACTGCGCCGGCACCTTGGGCCACTTCGCCGGCGACCACCTGCGGGTCGCCCTCGTAATACGATCCCCAGCCCGCGCCGCCGTCGGGCAGGCGCCCGGGGTGCGCCGGCGCGAGCGGGTGCAGGACGATGCCGAGCCGCGCGAAGGTGTTGCGCAGCTCGCGGCGCGCGGTAAACACCACCCACTGCACGCGGCAGGCGGCGAGAAAAGCCGTGAGCGTCACCACCAGCGCCCGCGCGCCGCCCGGTACGTCGGCCGCGAGGCTGCCGACTTCGACGATGCCGTCGCGCACGCCGCCGGGAAGGAAGGTGTGCACCGGCGCGTCGAGATAGTGCTCGAGGAAGAAGGGCGCCTCGCCCCGGCGCAGCGCGAGCGCCGCCCGCACCTGGCCGGAAGCATCGCGCAGCGCGAGGAAGGGGCCGCGCGGCGGGGCGATGTGCGCGCCGTAGCGGGTCAGGTAGAGAGTTTGTACGAAGCGGGCGATGTCCTCGCCCATCGCGTCGTTTTCGGCCACCCAGGTCGCTTCCGTGAGCCTGGCGGAGGTTTCCTTTTTCGGTCGGGCGGAACAGACCGTCGTCGCCATTGCGTCCTCCTCGTCTCGTAGGGGTGGGAGATACGATACGGCGGTGAACTTAAGGAAAGCTTAAACGCCGCATCTGCGACAACAGGGGCTTTTCGCCCTCGAAGGCTTCTCGTCTCTTCGGATGTCTGGCTCATCGCGTCGGTGCTTCGTGCAGTACGGGCAAAACGAGGGTGAAGCGTGCCCCGCCCAGGCGGCTCTCACCGGGCTCGATACGGGCACCGAGGAGTTCCGCCGCTTCGCGCACCAACGTCAGGCCCAGGCCCGTGCCCGGCGCGGTGGAGTCGCGCGCAAAGGGTGCGAACAGCGTCTCCCGCCGTTCGGGAGGGATGCCGGGGCCGTCATCCTCGATTTCGAGCCGCACGAGGTTCCCTTCGCGGCGCAGCGACACCCGTACGGTGCTGCCCGGCGGCGTGTGGCGCAGTGCATTGTGGACGAGGTTGCGCACGATGAGCGCGAGCGGTTCCGGCGGGAGCAGAAGGGGCAGCGTCTCGGGCAGATCCACTTCCAAGGCGTGGCCGCGCGCCTGGGCCTGCGGCCAGAGCAGGGCCACTTCCTGGCGAACGACCTCGGCGGCGTCGATGGTGCGGCGCGGCCGGCGCGCGTCGTGCCCCAGGCGCGCGAGGGTGAGCAGTTGCTCGATGAGCTGGGCGGCGCGGGTCGTCCCTTCGCGGGCGGCGCGCAGCGCTTCCCGGCGGCGCGTCTCGTTGCCTTCGACGAGGGCGGCATCCAGATGCGCCGCGATGGCAGCGATCGGTGTGCGCAGTTCGTGGGCGACGTCGGCGGTGAAACGCCGCTCGCGCTCGAAGGCCTGCGACAGGCGGGCGAGCAGGTCATTGACCGCCCCTACCACGGGTTCGAGTTCCTGCGGCGCATCGGGCAAGGCCACCGGTTCGAGCGCGTCGGGGCGGCGCTGCCGCAGCGCGTGCGACAGCACTGCGAGCGGACGCAGCCCCCGGCCGATCGCCCACCAGGAAAAGAGCGCGAGCGCGAGCGCACCCAGGGTGAGCGTCTCGACCGAGTGTTCCACCAGATCCTCGGTGAGCTCGTCGTGCGCCTCCAGCGGATGCGCGGCGAACACCCGCGCCCCGTCGGAGCGGGTGGCGGCATAGATGCGCCAGCCCGGTTTGCCGGGGATGCGGTGAAAACCGTCTGCGAGGCGGGACAGGTCGGCATTCGACGGCAGGGCACCGAAGCGCACGATCTCCCCGCCCTCGGGGTCGAGCACCAGCACTCCGGCGTGCTTTCCGGCTTTCCGCTGCCTTTTGCCCGGAGGGCCCGAGGAGGGCGGGGCGTCACCCCTGCCCAAAGGGGCTGCAGAGAGGGCTTCGACGCTTGCCACGAGCCGCGCATCCAGCAGTTCCTCCGCCTCCTTGCCGCTCTCCGCCACGACGTAGGCGAGCGAGACGAGCCAGAAAAGGGCCACCCCGGCGAGCAGCCAGAGCGTGAGGCGCAGGCGCAGCGAGCGGCCGAGCCGGCGCCACGGGATCACGGTGCGGCCCCTTGCGCCGCCGGGCCCAGGCGGTAGCCCAGGCCGCGGATCGTGTCGATGATGGCCGGGTCGATCTTGCGGCGAAGATGATGGATGAGCACCTGCAGCACGTTGCTGTCGGGGGCTTCCTCCGCCTCGTAGAGCGCCTGTTCGAGCTGGATCTTGGTGAAGACGCGTCCCGGGTTGCGCGCGAGACGCTCGAGCAGGCGGTATTCCATCGCCGAGAGCTCCACCGGCGCACCGTCGAACCACACGGCGTGTCCGGCCGTGTCCAGGCGCAGACGCCCCAGGTCGATGAACGAACGCGCCCGCCCCTCGCCGCGGCGCACCAGCGCCCGCAGGCGGGCGGCGATCTCCTCGAGCGGGGCCGGCTTCACCACGTAGTCGTCCGCTCCCTCGTCGAGGCCGGCGATGCGCTCGGAGAGCGCGTCGCGCGCCGTCAGGATCAGCACCGGGAGGACGAGCCCCTCGGCGCGCCAACGCCTGAGCGCGTGCATCCCGTCTTCCTGCGGCAAGCCCAGATCGAGCACCACGGCGTCGAACGGCTCGGACTGCAGCAGGCGGAAGGCCGAAGCCGCCTCCCGTGCCCATGCCACGTTCATCCCCAGGGCCTCCAGCCCCCGTTCGAGGCCCGCGCCTAGGAGCGCATCGTCCTCGACGAGCAATACCCGCATCTTTGCTCCTTCATTGGCGCAGCAACCAGTAGACCACGATCGCCACCCAGACGAACAGCACGACGGCCATGGGGGTGTAGGGCCGCTCGATCGCTTCCTGCGGCGCGGCGCGCTTCACTCCGAGCACCATCGCGCGTACCAGATTCTCGCGATGGGCGAGGCTGCCGACGAACACCCCTGCCAAGTGCACCAGCACCACGGCGAGCATGAAGTTCGCCAGCGCTTCGTGCGCCTTTTCGGCGAACTTGCCGCCGATCTCCTCGTAGGCGAACCATCCGAAGAGCGGAGTGAGGAACCCGAGCGCGAGCAGGGCGAGGATCGCGATGCCACCGGCCGGATTGTGCCCGGTGTAATGGCGCGGCTGCAAGCGTGCCAGCCCGACGAGGTAGTCCCAGGCTTCGCGCCAAGGACGCACGAAAGAAGAGAAACGCGCCGGCCACGGGCCGACGAAGCCCCAGACCACGCGAAAGAGCACCACTGCGGCCACCGTGCCGCCGGCGGCGACGTGCACCAGACGCAGGCGCTCGGACTCCCCCGTGAGCCAGGCGACGAGGAAGCCGAGGGCCATCAGCCAGTGTCCGAGCCGCACGACGGCGTCCCAGATCAACACCTTGTTTTCGTTCGGCTCCATGACGGGGCTCCTTCAGTCCTTGTACGGGCCATAGCCGGGGATGTCGATCTCGCGCTCGCGGTACGAGCCTTCTTCGGCGCGCTTGTGGCAGGCACCGCAGTTGGCCGGGGACTTCACCCGTGGATCGCGCCAGGCCGCGGCGGGAACCTCGTCGTGCTCTTTCTGGAACCAGCGGGTCTGCGTGATGCGCGGCGGATCGCCCGCCCCTTGCGTGCGGCGGGCATCGCCCGCGTGCTGCACGAGAAAGTCGGTGAGCTCCTGCGCCGTCTGTGGCGACAGCGAGGCGTCGTCGCCGTAGTGATGGGCGAGATCACCCATCACCTTGCGCCAATCCTCGGCCGAGAGCAAGGACGGCGGGAAGGGAACGTGGCAGCTGCCGCACTCCTGGCGGTAGAGCGGCGAGAGCGGCGCCCCTTTGCTCTTGTCTTTATAGCGGGTCTCGTGTTTCTCCTGTTCGGCGCGTTCGTGCCGCTCCTCGGCCGAGACCACGATCGGCGCAGCGATGAAGGCGGCGCACAGGGCGGCGGTGAAAAGATGTCCGTAGCGGCGATAAAGTCGTCCGATCGCATTCATGTCAGGTCTCCTTCAGTCATTGGCGCACGAGCCAGGCGAGAAAGTCGGCTTTCTCCGCTGCCGTGCATTCGCGTCCCACCACTTCCTTGCAGTTGCGGCGGAACCACTTCTCGATCTTGGCTTCGTCGGTGAAGCGCTCGGGATTGACGCTCACGGCCATGGGTGCAATCTTCTTGCCGGTGACCACGTGTTTGCCGCTCTGCCGGGGATCGGCGCCATGGCAGGCATGGCAGCCGGGCATGTCGGCCGACACGCCGTGATTCTTGCGATAGAACGCCTCGCCGCGCGCAGGGTCGGGGGTGAAGCCGGGCTGCTCCTGGGCGGCGCGCTGCGCGTAGCGCTCGGCCATCGCCGCTGGCGTTTCGGCGGTGACAGCGAGGGAAAAGCCGGAGAGCAGGGCGGGAAAGAGCCAGCCAAGCAGCTTGCGGAAGATGGGGGATTTCATGATGACCTCGTCGTCGTGATGCAGACGGTGTCATTGAAGCATGCCGTCCTTAACCGGGGGTTAAAACGACGCTTCATTCACGATTCCGCTGTGAACGTGTCCGAAATTGACGTCGTATCTGCAGTACTGCGCCAGCCAGGCTGCCCTCCGGCGCGGGGGGATCCTTGCTTCTGGCCGTTGCCAGCGGCGCTGGTGCGGTGACCGATCAGCCGATGACCGTACGGTCGCGTCCGTCCCGTTTGGCGCGCAGGAGCGCAGAGTCGGCACGATCCAGGGCGGCGACGAAGCGTTCGCCGGCGATTTGCCGCGTCAGCCCGATGCTGGCGGAGACGGTGACGGGGCCGAGTCGATGCGCGATGGAGATGGCGCCGATCGCCTGGCGTACGCGTTCCGTGATCTGAAAAGCGTCGGCGAGTTCGGTGGCGGGGAAAATGAGGAGGAATTCTTCTCCGCCCCAGCGACCGACGAAATCGCTGTGGCGAATGGCGCCGCGTAGGGCGTCGGCGATGTGCTTGAGGGTTGTGTACCATCCTTTCTGTAAATTC
>NZ_JSYB01000097.1:0-312 GCF_054823945.1 Tepidiphilus sp. HLB4
TCGAACCGCTGACCTCTTGCATGCCATGCAAGCGCTCTACCAACTGAGCTACACCCCCGACGAAGCACCTGCAGCAATCCTGGCGGAGTGGACGGGACTCGAACCCGCGACCCCCGGCGTGACAGGCCGGTATTCTAACCGACTGAACTACCACTCCGCACTCGTAAACCCTGGCGTCCCCACGGGGATTCGAACCCCGGTTACCGCCGTGAAAGGGCGGTGTCCTAGGCCTCTAGACGATGGGGACCCGCAAAACCGTTTCTCTGGTGGAGGTAAGCGGAGTCGAACCGCTGACCTCTTGCATGCCATGCA
>NZ_JSYB01000098.1:0-592 GCF_054823945.1 Tepidiphilus sp. HLB4
AAGTGCCACGCAATCGTCCGGGACCTGACAGTTAGAAAAAGCGCGGCAACGAGCGGGAATCCCCTCTCCAAGCGATTGTCCCATCGAAGACATCAAGAACAAAACCCGCACCGCCTCCAATTTTGCATCGCCCATCGTGCTGGACCTGGACGGCGACGGCGTCATTCGCACCGTTGGTCTGTCTTCAGGGGTGAATTTCGACCACGCCGCCGACGGCTTTGCCGAGCGCACAGGCTGGGTAGCACCCGGTGATGGACTTCTGGTCTGGGACCGCAACGCCAACGGCGCAATCGACTCGGGCCGAGAACTCTTCGGTTCCGAAACTTTCCGCATCAACGGACTCAAGGCAGTCAACGGCTTCGAGGCACTACGCGAGCTGGACGCCAACAGCGATGGTGTCATCGACGCCAGTGACCCCGTGTATGCCCAATTGCGTGTTTGGGTGGATGACGACACCAACGGCCGCAGCGGAGGGGGCGAACTGCTCACCCTCGAAGAAGCCGGGGTGCGTAGCATCAACCTCCACTACACCGATTCAAGCTTCATCGACGCCCAAGGCAACGCCCACCGGCAGGTCGGCAGCTACACCACC
>NZ_JSYB01000099.1:0-775 GCF_054823945.1 Tepidiphilus sp. HLB4
ATTTACAGAAAGGATGGTACACAACCGGAGAATCCCGCAACCATCCCGACCGTGCACGGGCTTGCGCTGGCGGTGGCGCTCGGCGCGCTCGCCGCCAAGGAACTCCTCTTCCGCTACATGCTCGCCGTCGCCGAGCGCGTGCGCTCCAGCCTGCTGGTGGCCAACGCCTGGCACGCCCGCTCGGACGCCGCCTCCTCGCTCGTCGTTGCCATCGGCATCGGTGGCAACCTTCTGGGCGTGACCCTGCTCGACCCCATCGCCGCCCTGATCGTGGGCCTGATGATCGTCAAAATGGGCTGGGGCTTTACCCGCGACGCCTTCCACGACCTCACCGACCGTGCGGTGAACGAGGAACAGGCCGCAGCAATCGCCGCCGAGATCCTCGCCATCCCCGGCGTGCGCGGCATCCACGACCTGCGCACCCGCAAGACCGGCGACATGATCGTGGCCGACGTCCACCTCGAAATCGACGGGCACCTCACGGTGGCCGAGGGGCACGAAATCGCCAAGCGCGTCGTCGCCACCGTCAAGGCACGCCACCCCGTGCTGCACCTGACCACGCACGTCGATCCGGTGTAGGGCCATCCTGCCTCTCCGCCGCCACCCAAATCCATGCTCTGAACGGACGGATGAAGACGGCCTGCCGGACCCGCAGGACCGACAGGCCATCATCGACTACCTCACGACGCTACGCTGATGCGCTCCTCACTTGAACGGATCGGGGCGCGGCGTGTTCGGACCGGAGGGCGGCAGCAGCGGCAAAGGCATCTGCGGC
>NZ_JSYB01000028.1:0-287 GCF_054823945.1 Tepidiphilus sp. HLB4
GGTTGTGTACCATCCTTTCTGTAAATTCCGTTTAGCGCCTCTGGCAGGAAGTGCGCGGCGCTCGGTCTGACGCCATGACTTCGAGAAAGGAGTATGCCCATCATGGCGATGCGTGTCGAAACCAATCCTTTGGAAATGGCTTATGCTGTGTTGCTCGAACACGGACTGGAGGGTGCCGGCGAGGCTCTGCGCATCCTCGTCAATGAAGCCGCCAAGATCGAACGATCCCAGTTCCTTGGAGCGGCGCCCTATGAACGTAGTGAGCGACGGCGTGACTACGCCAACGG
>NZ_JSYB01000030.1:0-32671 GCF_054823945.1 Tepidiphilus sp. HLB4
CGCCGCCCAAGAGTCGCCGGCGGTTCCAGCGGGCGAGGAAACGGCCGTCTCCGTGCCGGCAAGCGAACTCCGGCCAGAGGAGACCCCCTCCACGCCGTCCGGATCCGCCACGCCGAAGGCGGAGGTCGTGGCCCCCCCGCCGCCACCGGAGATGACGCCGCAAGCCCTGCGCGAGATCCTCGCCGCCGCCGGCCTGCAGTGGGTGGAAACCGATCCGGCCAAGCTCGCCGGGCTCAAGCCCACCGAAGTGATCGTGCAGCTCGGTCGCCCCGTGGTGCGCCCGCCCAAGGTCGAGGAAGGCCCGTTGGTGCAGGTCGAGACCAAGCAAACCGCTGCCGCATCGACGCCGGAGCTCACCGGCGAGCAGCCTCCCGCCGCCTGAAAAAGGGCGCGGCAAACGCCGCGCCCCTCACCTTGGGGCAGCTCGAAGAACCGTCGCGCAGTAGGTCATTCGAGGAGTCCCTTTCTTCGCCTGCGTTACTCCTCGAGCGATGCGTGGGGATCGGCACCGAAGACTCGTTCGCGCAGGCGAAAGAGCCGGTCGCGCACCTGCGCCGCCGCCTCGAACTCCAGATTGCGCGCGTGCTCCAGCATCTCCTTCTCCAGACGGGCGATCGCCCTGGCCACCGCTTTCTCGTCGGCCGGGTCGACCGCCTCCTCCCAATGCGCCTCACCCGAAGCGGGCGCGCGGCGCACCGCGTGACGCCCCTCGCCCTCTTCGTCATAGACCCCGTCGATGATGTCCTTGATGCGCTTGGTCACGCCGCGCGGGGTGATGCCGTGCTCGGCGTTGTAGGCGAGCTGCTTGGCGCGGCGCCGTTCGGTCTCGTCGATGGCGCGGCGCATCGACTCGGTGATTCTGTCCGCATAGAGGATGGCCGTGCCGTGGAGGTTGCGCGCCGCCCGGCCGATCGTCTGGATGAGAGAGCGCTCCGAGCGCAGGAACCCCTCCTTGTCCGCGTCCAGGATCGCCACCAGCGACACCTCGGGGATGTCCAGCCCCTCGCGCAGCAGGTTGATCCCCACCAGCACGTCGAATTCGCCCAGACGCAGGTCGCGGATGATCTCCACCCGCTCGACCGTGTCGATGTCCGAATGCAGGTAGCGCGCCCGCACGCCGTTCTCGTTGAGATACTCCGTCAAATCTTCGGCCATGCGCTTGGTGAGGGTGGTCACCAGCACCCGCTCACCGGCGGCCACGCGGCGTTTGGCCTCGGCGAGCAGGTCATCGACCTGGGTCGAAGCCGGACGCACGATCACTTCCGGGTCCACCAGACCGGTGGGGCGCACCACCTGCTCCACGAGCTGCTGCTGGTGCGTCGCCTCGTACTCGCCGGGCGTAGCCGAGACGAAGATCGTCTGCGGCATCAAACGCTCGAACTCCTCCCAGGTGAGCGGCCGGTTGTCGAGCGCCGAGGGCAGGCGAAACCCGTATTCGACGAGATTCTCCTTGCGCGAACGGTCGCCGCGGAACATTCCCCCGATCTGCCCCACCGTCACGTGCGACTCGTCGATGAAGAGCAGCGCATCGGCCGGCAGGTAGTCCATGAGCGTGGGCGGAGGCTCGCCCGGACGGCGTCCCGAAAGATGCCGGGAATAGTTTTCGATCCCCTTGCAAAACCCCATCTCCGAGAGCATCTCCAGGTCGAAGAGCGTGCGCTGCTCCAGACGCTGCGCCTCCACCAGCTTGCCGCACTCCAATAGCCACGCCTTGCGCTCGCGCAGCTCCTCCTTGATCGAATCGATCGCGCGCAGGACGGTGGCGCGCGGCGTCACGTAGTGGCTCGAAGGATAGACGGTGAAGCGCACGAGCTTATGCACCAGATGCCCGGTGAGCGGATCGAAGAGCGTGAGGTGCTCGATCTCGTCGTCGAAGAGCTCGATGCGCAGCGCGTACTCCGCGCTCTCGGCCGGGAAAACGTCGATCACCTCGCCGCGCACGCGGAAGGTTCCGCGGCGAAAATCCGCGTCGGCGCGTTCGTACTGCATCTGCACCAGACGCTCGATGATGGCGCGCTGCCCCATGTGCTCGCCCTCGCGCAGGTGCAAGACCATCGAGTGGTAATCGACCGGATCGCCGATGCCGTAGATGCACGAAACGGTGGCCACGATCACCACGTCGCGCCGCTCCATCAGGCTCTTGGTGGCCGACAGGCGCATCTGCTCGATGTGCGCATTGACGCTCGAATCCTTCTCGATGTAGAGATCGCGGCTCGGCACGTAGGCTTCGGGCTGGTAATAGTCGTAATACGAGACGAAGTACTCGACGGCGTTCTTGGGGAAGAACTCGCGGAACTCGGCGTAGAGCTGCGCGGCGAGCGTCTTGTTCGGCGCCATCACCAGGGCCGGGCGCCCGCAGCGGGCGATGACATTGGCCATGGTGTAGGTCTTGCCCGAACCGGTCACCCCCAGCAGCGTCTGGTACATCAGCCCGTCGCGGATGCCCGCGACCAGCGCCTCGATCGCCTGCGGCTGGTCCCCGGCCGGCGGATAAGGCTGGAAAAGCTCGAACGGACTGCCGGGAAAACGCACGAAGCGCCCGCTGGAGGAAGGAAGTTCGGCCATGCTACAATTCCATTTTTCTGCGGTAGCCTTGCGACATCTTACCCCGAAGCGGGTTCCCGCAAGGCACAGCCCGATGGTCCAGCCCCAGGAGCCCCGATCCATGTCTCGCAGCCTCTTCGCCGCGGTCGAACTCGCGCCGCGCGACCCCATCCTCGGACTCAACGAAGCCTTCGCCGCCGACCCACGCCCGCAGAAAGTGAACCTCGGCGTGGGCGTGTATTACGACGAAGAAGGGCGCATCCCGCTGCTCGCCTCGGTAAAGACCGCCGAGGAGGCGCGCGTGCGTCAGGCCAAGCCGCGCGGCTACCAGCCCATCGAGGGCCCGGCGGCCTACACCGGCGCCGTCCAGCGCCTGCTCTTCGGTGCCGATTCCCCGCTGCTCGCCGAAGGGCGCGTCGTCACCGCCCAAGGGCTGGGCGGCACCGGGGCGCTGCGCATCGGCGGCGATCTGCTGCGGCGCATCGTGCCCGAAGCCACCGTCTACATCTCCGACCCCAGCTGGGAAAACCACCGCGGCATCTTCGAGGCGGCGGGCTTTCCCGTGCGCACCTACCGCTACTACGACCCCGCCACCGGCGGCGTCGATTTCGCCGGCATGAAGGCGGCGCTCGCGGCCATGGCCCCGCGCAGCATCGTCGTGCTGCACGCCTGCTGCCACAACCCCACCGGGGCCGACCTCACCGAAGCGCAGTGGCAGGAAGTCGCCCAGACCTGCGTGGCGGGCGAGCTCGTCCCCTTCCTCGACATGGCCTACCAAGGGTTCGCCGAAGGGATCGACGCCGACGCCGCGGCGGTGCACCACTTCCTCGCAGCTGGCATCCCCTTCTTCGTCTCGAGTTCGTTTTCGAAGAATTTCTCCCTCTACGGCGAGCGCGTCGGAGCGCTGTCCCTCGTCACCGGCTCGCGCGACGAGGCCGAGCGGGTGCTGTCGCAGCTCAAGCGCGTCATCCGCACCAACTACTCCAACCCCCCCACGCACGGCGCGGCGCTCGTGGCCGACGTGCTCGCCTCCGGCGAGCTGCGCGCGCAATGGGAAGAAGAGCTCGGCGGCATGCGCCGGCGCATCCGCGCCATGCGCGAGGGGCTGCGGCAGCGGCTGGAAGCCGCCGTGCCGGGCAAGGACTTCTCCTTCGTCACCGAACAGCGCGGCATGTTCTCCTACACCGGGCTCACCCCCGAGCAGGTCGAACGGCTCAAGAGCGAATACGGCATCTACGCCGTGCGCTCCGGGCGCATCTGCATCGCCGCGCTCAATGCGCGCAACCTCGACTACGTCGCCGAAGCGATCGCCGCCGTCCTGCGCGGCTGAGTCCCTTTCCGCCGCCCCGCTCGGGGCGGCACTCTCTCCTCCCATGAACGACCTCGACGCATTCCTCGAACACCTCGTCTGGCGCACCCCCTCGGGCGAGGCGATCGGCTGCACGGAAAAGCGCAAAGTCTTGCGCGAGAACCTCGAAGAGCTCGCCCAGGTGCTCAAGGATGCCCTCGACGACGCGCTCCTCATGGGCGTGAGCGAACGCCAGGTGCGCGAGGTCTTCCACGCCCTGATCGACCGCATCGAGAGCGACTTTTCCGAACGCGACGATTGAGCGCGACGAATCGATCCCATCGTCGGCGCTGGGGTTGCGTTTGGGCGCGGACGCATTAGAATGAAACCATGACGACACGGTATACCACCACCCCGATCCTCGAGGAGGAAGAGGCGCGGGTTTCCCCCCCGCCGTTCTATAAGGTGCTGTTGCTCAACGACGACTACACCCCCATGGACTTCGTCGTGATCGTGCTGGAGCGTTTTTTTCACATGGGCCGCGAACGCGCGACGCAAATCATGCTCAAAGTCCATCATGAGGGGATGGCAGTGTGCGGCGTCTATCCGAAAGACATCGCCGCCACCAAGGTCGAACAAGTCACGGCCTTTGCCCGGCAACACGGACACCCCCTCGCCTGCGTCATGGAGGAAGTTTGAAATGATCGCCCAAGAGCTGGAAGTCACATTACACATGGCGTTCGTCGACGCGCGGCAGAAGCGGCACGAGTACGTCACCGTCGAACACCTGCTGCTCGCACTGCTCGACAACCCGTCGGCGGCCGACGCGCTGCGCGCCGTGGGGGCCAATTTCGACGAACTGCGCCGAGAACTGTCGCAGTTCATCGACACGCACGTACCGCGGGTGCCGGGCAACGGTGAAGTCGACACCCAGCCCACGCTGGGTTTCCAGCGCGTCATCCAGCGCGCCATCCTGCACGTGCAATCCTCGGGCAAATCCGAAGTAGTCGGCGCCAACGTGCTGGTGGCGATTTTCGGCGAGAAGGATTCGCACGCGCTCTATCTGCTGCAGCGGCAGAAGATCACCCGGCTCGACCTCGTCAATTACCTCTCTCACGGCATCGTCAAGTCGCGCAACGCCGCGCCAGGCGAATCCGCAGCGAGCAAGGCCAAGCACGAGGCGAGTGAGGAAGAAGAAACAACGCCGCAGGGCAACGGCGGTGCGCTGGAGAATTTCACCGTCAATCTCAACCAGCTCGCCCGCGAAGGCAAGATCGACCCGCTCATCGGCCGCGAGACCGAGCTCGAGCGCGTCATCCAAACGCTCTGCCGCCGGCGCAAGAACAATCCGCTGCTGGTGGGCGAGGCCGGCGTGGGCAAGACGGCCATCGCCGAAGGACTCGCGCGCATGATCGTCGAAGGCAAGGTACCCGAGATCCTCGCCAACGCCCAAGTCTACGCGCTCGACATGGGAGCGCTCCTTGCCGGCACCAAGTACCGCGGCGACTTCGAACAGCGCCTCAAGGCCGTGCTGAAGCAGCTCAAGGAGCGGCCCAACGCCATCCTCTTCATCGACGAGATCCACACCCTCATCGGTGCGGGGGCGGCCTCGGGCGGCACGCTGGATGCCTCCAACCTGCTCAAGCCGGCGCTCTCCAGCGGCCAGCTCAAGTGCATCGGCGCCACCACCTACGCCGAATACCGCCAGATCTTCGAGAAGGATCACGCCCTGTCGCGGCGCTTCCAGAAGATCGACGTGCCCGAGCCGAGCGTGGAAGACACCATCGCCATCCTCAAGGGGCTGCGCAGCCGCTTCGAAGCGCACCACAACGTGAAATACTCGACCGCGGCGCTGCACGCCGCCGCCGAGCTCGCGGCGCGTTTCATCACCGACCGTCAGCTGCCGGACAAGGCGATCGACGTCATCGACGAAGCCGGCGCGGCGCAAAAGATCCTGCCCAAGAACAAGCAGAAGAAAGTGATCGGCAAAGGCGAGATCGAGGCGATCGTCGCCAAGATCGCCCGCATCCCGCCGCGCACCATCGCCGCCGACGACCGCGAGAAACTCGCCAGCCTCGAGCGCGACCTGAAGAGCGTCGTCTTCGGACAGGACGCGGCGATCGAAGCGCTCGCGCGCGCCATCAAGATGTCGCGCTCGGGCCTGGGCAATCCGCAAAAACCCATCGGTGCCTTCCTCTTCTCCGGTCCCACCGGCGTGGGCAAGACCGAGGTCGCGCGCCAGCTCGCCTACACGCTGGGGATCGACCTCATCCGCTTCGACATGTCGGAGTACATGGAGCGGCATACCGTCAGCCGCCTGATCGGCGCACCCCCCGGTTACGTCGGTTTCGAACAGGGTGGGCTGCTCACCGAAGCGGTGATGAAGAAACCGCACTGCGTGCTGCTGCTCGACGAGATCGAGAAAGCGCACCCGGACGTGTTCAACATCCTGCTGCAGGTGATGGACCACGGCACGCTCACCGACGCCAACGGCCGCTCGACCGACTTCCGCAACGTCATCATCATCATGACGACGAACGCCGGTGCCGAGACGATGCAAAAGAGCACCATCGGCTTCGCCTCCAAGCGTGAGGCCGGCGATGAGATGGGCGAGCTCAAGCGGATCTTCTCGCCGGAGTTCCGCAACCGGCTCGACGCGATCATCTCCTTCAAGCCGCTCGACAACGAAATCATCCAGCGCGTGGTCGAGAAGTTCCTCATGCAGCTCGAAGCCCAGCTGCACGAGCGCAAGGTCGAGGTGCACTTCACCGACGAGCTCAAGGCCTGGCTCGCCGCCAAGGGGTTCGACCCGCTCATGGGCGCGCGTCCCATGGCCCGGCTCATCCAGGACACGATCCGCGCCGCGCTCGCCGACGAGCTCCTCTTCGGGCGGCTGGTCAACGGCGGGCACGTGACCATCGACGTCGATGCCGAAGGCAAGGTGAAACTCCTCTTCGACGAAGAGGCCGTGCTCGAATCCTGACTCTGCTCCCGCCGGCTCACCGCCGGCGGGTCTCATGCGAAAAATCGCTCGCGCGCAATGCCTGACTGGCGGATGATCGACGCCAGAGTACCAATCCTCAACTCGCGATGATCGGGCACGGGAACCGTGACCGTGCTGCCATCTTCCTCCTTTTGCATCACCACGTGGCTACCTCGGCGGCGCACCTCGCGAAACCCGTGTGCCTCGAGGATGCGGCACACTTCTGCTCCCGAGAGCACCCTCATCCTAATCAACGGTGACCTCCAGCCGGGTCACATAGACTTCGTCATGCAGGCGACGCCGCACTTCCTCGGCCGAGGCCGTCTCGAAGAAAAGTTCGAGTGCCTCTTTCAGATTGTCGCGCGCCTCATCCAGCGTTTCCCCCTGGCTCGCCACATCCACTTCCGGACACAGGGCCACGTACCCATCCCCTTCCCGCTCGATGATCACCGTCAGCGTGCGCTTCATCGTGATACCTCCCTGCTAGGACGCAACATACAGTCTACACCAGGATTTCCCGTACAATTTCCCTTTCCTTCCGACGAAAGAGCGTTCGATGGACTTCCATACCGCCGACCTGTGCGACGCGCACGAAGACCGCGTGCGCGTGCTCGCCCCCATGCTGCGCTCCTATGGCGGCGCCCGCGCCGCGGGCGGGCCCGTGCGCACCCTGAAGATTTTCGAGGACAATGCCCTGGTGCGCGAGATGCTCGCTGAGCCCGGCCAGGGCGCGATGCTGGTGATCGACGGCGGAGGATCGCTGCGCCGGGCGCTCCTTGGCGACAATCTCGCCGAACTCGCGGTGAAGAACGGCTGGGCCGGAGTCGTCGTCTATGGCTGCATCCGCGATTCGGCCGCCATCGGCCGGCTTCCGCTGGGTGTCTGGGCGCTTGCCACCCATCCCATGAAAACCGTCAAGCGCGGCGAAGGGCAACGCGACGTGCCGGTGAGTTTCGGCGGTGTCACGTTCGCGCCAGGGATGTTTGCCTACGCCGACGAAGACGGCGTGATCGTATCCGACGCGCCCCTCGTATGAACCATAAAGGTGGCGTGATGCCGCGGCATGCTTGCCTTATCTTATGTCTTATATAAGACTGTTGACGTCGCGCTCGAGCTGACGTACCATGCAGCCCATGAGCTTTGCTCATGGGCTTTTTCCCCTCTCTCATGGAAGGAACCGTCATGGATCGTCAACAGCAGATCGCCGCTCTGAAAAAAGACTGGGCCGAGAACCCCCGTTGGAAAGGCATCACGCGCCCCTACACCGCCGAAGACGTGGTGCGGCTGCGCGGCTCGGTCACCCCTGAATACACCCTCGCCCGCCGCGGCGCCGAGAAACTGTGGAAGCTGCTGCACGAAGAGCCCTACATCAACTGCCTCGGCGCGCTCACCGGCGGTCAGGCGATGCAGCAGGTGAAAGCCGGCGTCAAGGCCATCTACCTCTCCGGCTGGCAAGTGGCCGCGGACAACAACGAATACCGCGCCATGTTCCCCGACCAGTCGCTCTACCCGGTCAATTCCGTGCCGGTGGTGGTCGAGCGCATCAACAACGCTTTCAAACGCGCCGATGAGATCCAGTGGAGCAAGGGACTCAACCCCGGGGACAAAGGCTGGATCGACTACTTCGCGCCCATCGTCGCCGACGCCGAGGCCGGTTTCGGCGGCGTGCTCAACGCCTTCGAGCTCATGAAGGCCATGATCCGCGCCGGCGCCTCGGGCGTGCACTTCGAAGACCAGCTCGCCTCCGTGAAGAAATGCGGCCACATGGGCGGCAAGGTGCTGGTGCCGACCTCCGAAGCCGTGCAGAAACTCGTCGCCGCACGGCTTGCCGCCGACGTCTGCGGCGTGCCCACGCTGGTCATCGCCCGCACCGACGCCGAAGCGGCCGACCTGCTCACGTCGGATCACGACGAATACGACAAACCGTTCCTCACCGGTGAGCGCACCGCCGAAGGGTTTTATCGCACCCGCAACGGTCTGGAGCAGGCCATCGCCCGTGCGATCGCCTACGCGCCCTATGCCGATCTCGTCTGGTGCGAAACGGGTACGCCGGATCTCGAATTCGCCCGTAAATTCGCCGAAGGGGTGCATGCCAAATTCCCCGGCAAGCTGCTCGCCTACAACTGCTCGCCCTCCTTCAACTGGAAGAAGAACCTGGACGACGCCACCATCGCCAAGTTCCAGCGCGAACTCGGGGCCATGGGCTACAAGTACCAGTTCATCACGCTCGCCGGCATCCACTCCATGTGGTACAACATGTTCGACCTGGCCTATGACTACGTGCGCCGCGGCATGTCGGCCTACGTCGAGAAAGTGCAGGAACCCGAATTCGCCGCCCGCGAACGCGGTTACACCTTCGTGGCGCACCAGGCCGAAGTCGGCACGGGCTATTTCGACGACGTGACCACGGTGATCCAGGGGGGACAATCCAGCGTCACCGCGCTCACCGGTTCGACCGAAGAAGAGCAGTTCCACTGATCACGAGAGAGGGGGGAGTCCGCGGCCGCACCAGACGGCCGCGCGCAGACAAAGTTGAGGCCGGGAAACCGGCCTTTTTTCTTTGACACGCTGCCCTTCGCACTCAAGCGTTCAAGCGCCGCGCAGTCCTCGCCCGAGCAGATACACCTCCGCACTGCGATCGCGCGAAGCCTTGGGCTTGCGCACCGCCACGCTGCGAAACGCCGCGCCCAACGCCCGGCGGAAGTCGTCGAACCCTTCTCCCTGGAACACCTTGATGAGAAAGACCCCTTCAGGGCGCAGGTGGCGCACGGCGAAATCGAGCGCGAGTTCCGCCAGATGCATTGCACGCGCCTGATCGACCGAGGCAATACCCGAGAGGTTGGGTGCCATGTCGCTCAGCACCACGTCGAGCACTGCGCCGGCGAGCAGCGCCTCCAGCGCCCGTTCCGTCGCCTCCTCGGTGAAATCCCCTTGCAGGAAATCCACGCCGGGAATCGGCGCCATGGGCAGCAGATCGAGGGCGAAGACCCGCCCCGTCTCTCCCACGCGCTCGCGCGCCACCTGCGACCACGCCCCCGGCGCCGAACCCAGGTCGAGCACGCACTGTCCGCGGCGCAGCAGCCGATCCTTGTCGTCGATCTCGAGTAGTTTGAACGCCGCCCGCGAGCGGTAGCCGGCGCGGGTGGCCTCCTGCACGTAAGGATCGTTCAGATGCCGGTGGATCCAGTCCCGGTGGCTTTTGTTCTTTCCCATCGTCCTTGCGTTAAAATTCCGTTTTAGGCTGCGAAACCCCATTCCATGCGCCAGATCGACAGTCACACCCGCCGGGCGCTGCGCGCCAAGGCCCATCACCTCAATCCTGTCGTCATCATCGCGAGCAAGGGTCTCACCGAGGCGGTACTTGCGGAGATCGACCGGGCGCTGACGGCGCACGAGCTCATCAAAGTACGGGTGGCCGGCTCCGAGCGCGAGGTGCGCGAAGCACTCATGGCCGAGATCTGCGAGCGGCTCGACTGCGCGCCGGTACAGCACATCGGCAACCTGCTGGTGCTGTGGCGCCCCAAACCCGAGGCCACCCCGCGCGCAGCGGCGGAAAAGCCCACCGCCCCGGCAGCGCATGCAAAATCGGCCAAGTCCTTCGCCCGGGCAGCCCGGCTGCGCGCGCTCATCGAAGCGCGCACCGCAGCCAAGGCGGCACGCCAACGCCGCCCCGCCAAGGGGCGGAGCCGCAAGCCTTAGACGTAGCGCACGTCCAGGATCTCGAACTCGCGCATACCCCCCGGCGTCTGCACCTGAACCACGTCGCCGGCGTACTTGCCGATGAGGGCGCGGGCGATCGGCGAGCTCACCGAGATCTTCCCTGCCTTCACGTCGGCCTCTTCGTCGCCGACGATCTGGTAGCACGCCTTGTCGCCGCTTTCCAGATCCTCGAGTTCGACGGTGGCGCCGAACACGACCCGCCCGTCGGCATCCAGCGTCTTCGGGTCGATGATCTGGGCATTGGCCAGTTTCGCCTCCAGCTCCTGGATGCGCCCCTCGATGAACGCCTGGCGCTCGCGCGCGGCGTCGTATTCGGCGTTCTCGGAAAGATCGCCGTGGGCGCGCGCCTCGGCGATCGCCGCGATCACCGCCTGCCGCTCCACGGTCTTGAGACGATGCAATTCCTGGCGCAGTTTCTCTGCACCTTCGACGGTCATGGGGTATTTCATCTCGCCTCCTCCCGCAACCGGGCATGCAGCGACTGCAAGGAATACACGTCGTAGCGTCCTGCCTGTTCGATGCCCAGGCAAGCGGCCTCGGCCCCTTCGATGGTGGTGAAGATCGCCGAGACCTTGGCCGCGAGCGCGCTCGTGCGAATGGAGCGCGAATCGAGCACCGCCTGGCGCGCCTCTTCGACCGTATTGATGACGAGATCGATCTCGCCGTTCTTGATCATGTCGACGATGTGCGGCCGCCCTTCGGTCACCTTATTCACCACGCGCACGGGAATTCCAGCCTGGGCGATCACGCCGGCCGTGCCGCGCGTAGCCACCAGCTCGAAGCCGAGCGCGTGCAGCTTGCGGGCGATTTCCACCGCCGCGGGACGGTCCTTCGGCTTGACGCTGATGAAAGCGCGCCCCTTGGTAGGCAACCGCACGCCCGCCGCCAGTTGCGCCTTGTAAAAGGCTTCGGCGAAGGTCTGGCCCACTCCCATCACCTCGCCGGTCGACTTCATCTCAGGGCCGAGAATGGGATCGACCCCGGGGAATTTCACGAAGGGGAAGACCGCCTCCTTCACCGAATAATAGGGCGGCACGATCTCGCGCGTCACTCCCTGCTCGGCGAGCGGGCGTCCCACCATGCAGCGTGCCGCCACCTTGGCGAGCGGCACGCCGCAGGCCTTGGAGACGAAAGGCACCGTGCGGGAGGCGCGCGGATTGACCTCCAGCACATAGACGACGGCCTTCTCCCCTTCTCCCTGGATGGCGAACTGCACGTTCATCAGGCCCACAACGCCCAGCGCCCGGGCCATGGCCACCGTCTGGCGGCGCATCTCGTCGAGCACGGCCGGCGCGAGCGTGTAGGGCGGCAGCGAACAGGCCGAATCGCCCGAATGCACGCCGGCCATTTCGATGTGCTCCATGATGCCGCCGATCACCACGTCCTTGCCATCGGCGAGTGCGTCGACGTCGACCTCGGTGGCGTCGTTGAGGAACCGGTCGAGCAAGACGGGTGAGTCGTTCGACACCTTCACCGCCTCGCGCATGTAGCGCTCGAGGTCTTTCTGCTCGTGCACGATCTCCATGGCGCGCCCGCCGAGCACGTAGCTCGGGCGTACCACCAGCGGATAGCCGATCTCGGCGGCCAGCCGCAACGCCTCTTCGGGCGTGCGCGCGGTGCGGTTGGGCGGCTGGCGCAGGCCCAGCTGCATGAGCAGCTGCTGGAAGCGTTCGCGGTCCTCGGCCGCGTCGATCGCATCGGGCGCGGTGCCGATGATGGGCACGCCATTCGCCTCCAGCGCCCTGGCGCGCTTGAGCGGCGTCTGGCCGCCGAACTGCACGATCACCCCTTCCGGGCGCTCGACGTGGACGATCTCGAGGATGTCTTCCAGCGTGATCGGTTCGAAATAGAGCCGGTCAGAGGTGTCGTAATCGGTGGAGACGGTCTCCGGGTTGCAGTTGACCATGATGGTCTCGAAGCCGTCCTCGCGCAGTGCGAGCGCCGCATGCACACAGCAGTAGTCGAATTCGATCCCCTGGCCGATACGGTTGGGTCCGCCGCCCAGGATCATGATCTTGCGCCGGTTGCTCGGGGCCGCCTCGCACTCTTCCTCGTAGGTGGAATAGAGGTAGGCCGTCTGGGTGGCGAACTCGGCCGCGCAGGTATCGACCCGCTTATAGACCGGACGCACCCCCAGGGCATGCCGGTGCAGGCGCACGGCGGTCTCGTCGCGCTGCAGCAGCTTGGCGAGCCGCCGGTCGGAGAATCCCTTGCGCTTGAGCGCGCGCATCTGCGCCGCGTCGATCGCCTCGAGCGAGCGGCCCACGAGCGACTGCTCCGTGCGCACGAGATCCTCGATCTGGGCGAGGAACCACGGATCGATGTGCGACAGGCGATGCACGTCGGCGAGCGCATAGCCCTCGCGGAAGGCCTGGGCCACGTACCAGATGCGCTGTGGGCCGGGGTTGGCCAGCTCGTGCTCCAGTTCGCTGCGATCCGCGTCGAGCTCATCGAGCCCATAGACCCCCACTTCCAGCCCGCGCAGCGCCTTCTGGAACGATTCCTGGAAGGTGCGTCCGATCGCCATCACTTCGCCCACGGACTTCATCTGCGTGGTGAGCCGGTCGTCCGCCTGGGGGAATTTCTCGAAGGCGAAACGCGGCACCTTGGTGACCACGTAATCGATCGTGGGCTCGAAAGAGGCCGGCGTCGCCCCGCCGGTGATCTCGTTCTTGAGCTCGTCGAGCGTGTAGCCCACGGCGAGCTTGGCCGCCACCTTGGCGATGGGAAAGCCCGTGGCCTTGGAGGCGAGCGCTGAGGAGCGCGACACGCGCGGGTTCATCTCGATCACGATCATGCGCCCGTCTTCGGGGTTGATGGCGAACTGCACGTTGGAGCCGCCCGTGTCGACCCCGATCTCGCGCAGCACGGCAAGGGAAGCATCGCGCATGCGCTGGTATTCCTTGTCGGTGAGCGTCTGCGCCGGCGCCACGGTGATCGAGTCGCCGGTGTGCACGCCCATCGGGTCGAGGTTCTCGATGGAGCAGACGATGATGCAGTTGTCGGCGCGATCGCGCACGACCTCCATCTCGAATTCCTTCCAGCCGATGAGCGACTCTTCGATGAGCAGTTCGCTGATGGGGCTCGCGTCCAGCCCGCGCTTGCAGATCTCGACGAACTCCTCCATGTTGTAGGCGATGCCCCCGCCCGTGCCCCCAAGGGTGAAGGAAGGCCGGATGATGACCGGAAAGCCGATCCGCGCCTGCACGGCCATCGCCTCTTCCAAGGTATGGGCGATACCCGAGCGCGCCGACTCCAGCCCGATGCGCGTCATCGCCTCCTTGAATTTCTGCCGGTCCTCGGCCTTGTCGATCGCCTCCTCGCGCGCGCCGATGAGCTCCACCCCATAGCGCTCGAGCACCCCGCTGCGGGCGAGCTCAAGCGCGCAGTTCAAGGCCGTCTGCCCCCCCATGGTGGGCAGCAGCGCATCGGGCCGCTCCTTGTCGATGATGCGCTCGAGCACGGCGGCGGTGATCGGCTCGATGTAGGTGACGTCGGCCGTCTCCGGGTCGGTCATGATCGTGGCCGGGTTGGAATTGACCAGGATCACGCGGTAGCCTTCCTCGCGCAGCGCCTTGCACGCCTGCACGCCGGAATAGTCGAACTCGCACGCCTGGCCGATGATGATCGGGCCGGCGCCGATGATGAGGATGCTGTGGAGGTCGGTACGCTTGGGCATGTCGTTCCCTGTCGTCGGTAGGTAGCCGCCGGCCCCGTCCGCTCGTGACGGACGGGGCCGGCGGCGGAAAAACTCATGGACGTTGGTTGCGGTGCGCGTCGATCAGCGCGACGAAACGGTCGAAGAGATACCCCACGTCGTGCGGCCCCGGGCTCGCCTCGGGGTGGCCCTGGAAGCCGAAGGCCGGCGCGTCGGTGCGCTCGATCCCCTGCAGGCTGCCGTCGAAGAGCGAGACGTGCGTGACGCGGCAATTGGCCGGCAGCGTGTCGGCATCCACGGCAAAGCCGTGGTTCTGGCTGGTGATGTACACGCGCCCGGTGTCGAGATCCTTGACCGGATGGTTCGCGCCGTGATGGCCGAACTTCATCTTCACCGTCTTCGCCCCCGAGGCAAGCCCCAGGATCTGGTGCCCCAGGCAGATGCCGAAGGTGGGAATGCGCCGCGCGATCGCCTCGCGCGCGGTGGCGATCGCATAACCGCAGGCGGCCGGATCGCCCGGCCCGTTGGCGAGCAGGATACCGTCGGGCGCGAGCGCGAGCGTCTGTTCGAACGGGGTCTGCGCCGGCACCACCGTGACGCGGCAGCCGCGCGCAGCGATCATGCGCAGGATGTTGCGCTTGACGCCGTAATCGTAGACCACCACGTGCCGCGGCCCTTCGCCGGCCGGCACGTAACCGCGCCCCAGCTCCCATTCGCCCTCGTGCCAGATGGCGACGTCACGCCGGCTCACTTCTTTGGCCAGATCCATGCCGGCCAAGCCGGGGAAGGCACGCGCCAGGGCGAGCGCCTCGGCCACGTCCGGCGTCTTGCCCGCCGGGGCCGTGACGATGGCGCCTGCCTGCGCACCGCGATCGCGCAGGATGCGGGTGAGGCGGCGCGTGTCGATGCCGGCGATCGCCACCACCCCTTCGTCGCGCAGAGCCTCGGGCAAAGTGCGGCGCATGCGGAAGTTGCTCGCCAGAAGCGGCACGTCGCGCACCACCAGCCCGGCGGCCATCACCCGGTCGGATTCGAGGTCTTCGTCGTTGACGCCGACGTTGCCGATGTGCGGATAGGTGAGCGTGACGATCTGCCGGGAATAACTCGGGTCGGTGAGAATTTCCTGATAGCCCGTCATCGAGGTGTTGAACACCACCTCACCGACGGTGTGACCGGTCGCACCGATGCCCTCGCCGTGGAACACCGTTCCGTCGGCAAGGACGAGGATCGCGGGATTGAAAGACACGACGGCTCCTTGCAGTGGATTCAGCGGTGCGTGAGCTGCCCGCCGAAAAAAACGGGATGGGCGCGCTTCGCCATCCCGTTCTTTACATTTATATTTTACCGCGAAAACCTGCCGGCGGCAATCGCCGCGCCTTTCAGCGCAAGCCCAGCACGTCGCGCATGTCGTAGAGACCGGGCGGGCGCCCCTGCAGGAAACGCGCCGCACGCATGGCCCCCACGGCATAGGGCATGCGGCTCTGCGAACGGTGGGTGATCTCGATGCGCTCACCGGTACCGGCAAAGAGCACGGTGTGGTCCCCCACGATATCCCCGCCGCGGATGGTGGAAAAGCCGATCTGCCGCGACGGGCGCACGCCCACCTCTCCTTGGCGGCCATAGACGGCCTCGCGTTCGAGGTCCAGGCCCAGCACGCGGGCGAGGATGCGCCCCATCTCGAGGGCGGTGCCCGAAGGCGCGTCGACCTTGTTGCGGTGATGCGCCTCGATCACCTCTACGTCGTAGCCCTCACCGAGCAAGGCGGCGGCGCCTTCCAGCAGCCGGAAGACGACGTTGACCCCGACGGCCATGTTGGGCGCGAGGACGATGGGAATCTCCTTGGCGGCCTGTTCGATCAAGGCCCGCTGCTCGGCGTCGAACCCGGTGGTGCCGATCACGACGGATTTGCCCAGCCGCTGAGCCACTCGGACAAGCCCGACGGTGACCCCCGGTCGCGTGAAGTCGATGACGCAATCCGCCGCGGCAACTGCTGTCTCGGGATCTTCGCCGATGAGCACACCGGTGCTCCGTCCAATTGGATCCCCCGCGTCGCGGCCGATCCATTCGCTGCCGGGGCGCACGAAGGCCGCCGCAAGCTCGATGCCCGGATCCTCGAGCGCTGCCTCGACCAGCATCCGCCCCATCCGGCCGCCCGCGCCGGCGATTGCAACCCGAACCGGTTTCATGGTGCATTCTCCTCTTTCGTCTGCCCTTTGGTTTCGGCGCCGCCCCCCGCTTCACCACTTGCCGGCTCAGGCTCCTCTTTTTTCTTCTTCTCCTCTTTTGGCGGCTTGCCGGGAACCTCGACCACGCGCGGTGCGGAACTCGTCACCGGCGCATCCCCCTCGGTCGGCATCACGTCGCCAGCCACGCGCACGAGCACGTCGTTCTCGAAAAACACGGTGAGCCGCCGCTGCTGGATCGTGCCGTCGCCCTTTTTCACGTAGTAGACGTAGTCCCAGCGATCGTTGCGGAATGGATCGACGAGCAGCGGCGTTCCCAGAAGGAAACGGACCTGGTCGCGCGTCATCCCCTTCTCCAAACGAGAGACGGCTTCCGGATCCTGGAAATTACCCTGGCGCACGTCGGCACGGTAGGGCGAAGCCAGGCCCGCCAGTCGGTCCATCGAGCACGCGCTCGAGAGCAGCGCCAACGCGACGGTCGGCAAGAGAATACGAGGCGACATGAGTCTCACTAAGGTTCTGCCGAACGGCGAAAAACTATATCATAGCGCATGTCGTGCCGCCGGAACGCACGCACCAAGATGAGGGCTTCTGCCGATGGACAACACGAAGAATCTACGCAACATGGGCCTCAAGGCCACCTACCCGCGGCTCAAGATCCTCGAGCTCTTCCAGAGCGGTGAACACCGCCACCTCACCGCCGAGGACGTCTATCGCCTGCTCGACGCCGCCGGCGTGGAAATCGGGCTCGCCACCGTCTATCGGGTGCTCACCCAGTTCGAGCAGGCCGGCGTGCTGGAGCGGCACCACTTCGAGTCGGGCAAGGCGATCTTCGAACTCGCCGCCGGCGAGCACCACGACCATCTGGTGTGCCTCGACTGCGGCCACATCGAAGAGTTCTTCGACGCGACGATCGAGGCGCGGCAGCGAGAAATCGCCCAGGAACGCGGCTTCGAGGTTGCCGATCACGCGATGTACCTCTACGCCCACTGCCGGCGCGAGAATTGCCCGAACCGCCAGAAGGGCGAATAGCGCCGCGCAAACCGTTCAGAAAACGTGCCGCATCCCGACGAAGAAGAACCCCGTATCACCGACCGTCTCCTGTGCCGCATGGCCGTTGCGGGCCGCGTCGGTCTGACCCAGCCATTGCATTTGGCCCCAGTCCAGGCCGTCATGGTCGATCGCCGTATAACCGGCATACGCGGTGGTTACCGGCCGAATGGATGGCAGCGAACGCCACTGAACGAAAGCTTCCTTCCCACGTCACCGCGTTGTTCCAGCGCGCTGGCGAATTGGGTGTGATCGACAAGCGCCCCCGCAGGGAGAGCCAACTCTGCGGACTGGGCACGGCGGAGAGCAAGGCGTCATAGGCGTAGGTAAAATAGCCCGGCGAACGCCTCGTGTTTCGAGGACGCTCGCCGGGCCGATCAGAAAAAAACCGAGCTAGACAAGACGCACAGGCTGTGCGCCTAGCATCGTTTCGGTCTCGGAAGATGCCTTTGGCAGCTAATATGCTTTATAAATAATCTCCAAGAAGGGCCTGTGCATGATGACGGAGGTGATCGTCGATGAAAGTAGCCACGAAGTAATAGCCGTGATCGTAGCCGGGGTGACGCCGTAGCTGCAGCGGATGCCCGACTGCGGCACAGGCGGCTTCGAGCGCTTCCGGATGAAGCTGTTCGGCGAGGAATTCGTCCGCTGCCCCTTGATCGACGAGCAGAGGCAGGCGTTCCTCGGCCTGGGCGATGAGCGCGCAGGCGTCCCATTGCCGCCAGCGTTGGGGATCGTCTCCGAGGTAGGCGCGAAACGCTTTCTGCCCCCAAGGACAACGGCTGGGGTTGGCGATGGGAGCAAACGCCGAGACCGAGGCGTAGCGGCCAGGATTTTTCAGGGCACAGACGAGCGCGCCGTGCCCGCCCATGGAATGCCCGCTCACGGCACGGCGATCGGTCACCGGCAGGTGGGCCTCGACCAGGGCCGGCAGTTCATGTACCACGTAATCATACATTCGGTAATGAGCCGACCAGGGCGCTTCGGTGGCATTGACGTAGAAACCTGCGCCGGAGCCCAAATCGTAGCTGTCGTGCTCGCCGGGCAGATGGGTGCCGCGCGGGCTCGTGTCCGGACAGACGAGGGCGAGCCCCAAGCGCGCGGCCAGCCGCTGTGCCCCGGCTTTCTGCATGAAGTTTTCGTCCGTGCAGGTCAGACCCGAGAGCCAGTAGAGCACCGGCACGGGGGCGTGTTCGGCTCGAGGCGGCAGATACACGCCGAAGACCATGTCGGTGCCGGTGCTTTCGGAGGCGTGGCGGTAGCGGCGTACCCAGCCGTCGAAACAGCGGTATTGGGCGATCAAGGTCGGTGCAGTGCGCGAAGGGCTCATGGTCGTGTCTTCCGGAACGCTCTTCAGTATAGGATCACCGAACGGATGCTCTTGCCTTCGTGCATCAAGTCGAAGGCCCGGTTGATCTCTTCCAGCCCCATCGTGTGGGTGATGAAGGGATCGATCTCGATCTTGCCGTTCATGTAGTCCTCGACGTAGCCCGGCAGCTGGCTGCGTCCCTTGACGCCGCCGAAGGCCGAACCTTTCCAGACGCGTCCGGTGACGAGCATGAAGGGGCGGGTGGAGATCTCTTCGCCAGCGCCGGCCACGCCGATGATGGTGGAGACGCCCCAGCCCTTGTGACAGCATTCGAGCGCCTGGCGCATGACGTGGACGTTGCCGATACACTCGAAGGAGTAATCCACGCCGCCGTCGGTCAGATCGACGATGACTTGTTGGATGGGGTCGGTGTAATCGCGCGGGTTGATGAAATCGGTGGCGCCGAAACGGCGGGCCATGTCGAATTTCTCGGGGTTGACGTCGATGGCGAGAATGCGGCTCGCTCCGGCGATACGTGCTCCTTGAATCACGGAAAGCCCGATGCCGCCCAGGCCGAATACTGCCACCGTGGCGCCGGGTTCGACTTTGGCGGTGTTGAGCACGGCGCCGATGCCCGTGGTGATGCCGCAGCCGAGCAGGCAGACTTTCTCGAGCGGCGCATCGATGTCGATCTTGGCGAGTGCGATTTCCGGCACCACGGTGTATTCCGAAAAAGTCGAGGTTCCCATGTAGTGATAGATCGGCTGGCCGCCGAGGGAGAAACGGGTGGTGCCGTCGGGCATCAGCCCCTTGCCCTGGGTGGCGCGGATCGCCTGGCACAGGTTGGTCTTGCCGGAGCGGCAGAACTTGCACTGGCCGCACTCGGGGGTATAGAGGGGAATGACGTGATCGCCCGGTTTGACCGAGGTCACTCCTGGTCCGACTTCTTCCACGATACCGGCGCCTTCATGGCCCAGGATGGTCGGGAACACGCCTTCGGGATCGGCGCCAGAGAGGGTGTAGGCATCGGTGTGGCAC
Organism: Tepidiphilus sp. HLB4; assembly: GCF_054823945.1. Lineage (NCBI taxonomy): Bacteria > Pseudomonadati > Pseudomonadota > Hydrogenophilia > Hydrogenophilales > Hydrogenophilaceae > Tepidiphilus > Tepidiphilus sp. HLB4. Next base: position 19,774 of record NZ_JSYB01000030.1, read on the forward strand.
ACGCCGGTGGCGACGATGCGCACCAGCGCTTCGCCTGCCTTCGGGCCTTGTACGTCCACTTCTTCGATCGACAGCGGGGCGCCTGCTTTCCAGGCGACGGCAGCACGGGATTTCATCGTAGGAAACTCCTTCGGAAAGGTAGCCGCACTCGGCTGCGGCATGGGAAGTCGTGCGTCTCAGTCTACGCTGTTTCGTCTCCTCCTTTTTTACCGGATGAGAAAGGATCGTTGTCATCATGCAATAATCACGACGTCTTTTACTGAGAAATGGTCGAGGCCGAACATGCGGCGTTGGGATGAGGTCGAGGCGTTCGTCGAAGTGGTGAGGCGAGGAGGCTTCAGCGCTGCGGCCGAGCGTCTAGGGGTGTCGGTGTCGCACGTCAGCCGCGGCGTTTCCGAACTCGAACGACGCTTGGGACTCCCTTTATTACATCGCACCACGCGCAGCGTGCGCCTCACCGAAGCGGGACAAGCCTATTACGAACGCTGCAGCAGAGCGCTCGATGAATTCCATGCCGCCGAGGCGCTCCTCGTGCAGGAGCAGCATGAACCCCGGGGAACGCTCAGGATCACCTGTGCCACGACCTTCGGCGAGCGCTTCATCGCGCCTTTGCTCAACGAGCTTTTGCTGCGCCATCCTCATTTGGGGCTCGAACTGACGCTCACCAACGAGCAGGTCGACGTGGTGGGCGAGGGCTATGATCTGGCGGTTCGCATGGGGAACCTCAAGGCACCCTCCTCTTTGCTCGCCCGGCGCCTGTGTGACCGGCGCGAGTACGTCTGCGCCAGTCCCGAGTATCTCGGCCGCCGGGGCGTTCCTCGCACCCTGGAAGATCTGAAGCAGCACGATTGCTTGCTCGGCACCCACCCCATATGGACGTTCAGCGAAGGGGGGAAAGTGCGGGAGGTACGCCCCGAAGGGCGCTGGCGTGCCAACTCCGGAGCTGCTTTGCTCGATGCCGTTCGCAAAGGGCTGGGAGTCGCTCGCCTGCCCGATTATTACGTCGAGGAGGCGATCGCTCGCGGGGAGCTGGTATCGCTCCTCGAGCGTTATCGCCACCCCTTCACCGGTGTGTGGTTGGTCTACCCTGCCGGCCGGCAGCGCTCACACAAACTGCAGCTGGTATGTGATTTTCTCGTCGAACGGTTTTCCGACCAGCCACCCTGGCGCGAGCACGTACCCAGTCGGTAGCCCTGCGCCGATTCTACTTCAACGAAGCAGCGAATCCGTGAGGCGCTCACCCCCCACCGGTTCGACAGCAGCCGGAACCTGACCGGCGGCGTGGTTCAACCCTTGCTGCGCCTTTTTATGATATTATCATCAAGTCCATAACGTCTGAGCTTTTCGTACAAAGTGCTTTTGGCAATCTTCAAATCGGCCGCCGCCCGCGTCAGATTGCCGCCATGGACGGCTATGGCGCGCATGATGGCGCTCTTTTCCGCCCCCACGAGGGTGATCGCCCCGTCCAAGGAGTGATTCCCTTCTTTGATAAAGAGGGTTTTCTCCTCGGATGGCATGCCTTCGCCGAGGATCTCCGGCGGCAGATCACCTCTCTCGATGGAATCCCCCTCGCTCATCAGCAAGGCGCTCTCGATGACGTTGCGCAATTCCCGGACGTTGCCCGGCCAAGCGTATCGCTGCAGGCAGGCGAGCGCCTCATCACTCAAGGGTTTGGCGGGAAGGCCGTGCCGAGCGGCAAAATGGGCAACGAAATGTGCGGAGAGTACCGCCACGTCCCCCTGTCGCTCGCGCAAGGGAGGAATCATGAGCGTGGTCACCGCGATGCGATAGAAGAGATCCATACGGAATCGCCCCTCCTCCACCTCACGGCGCAGATCGCGGTGGGTGGCGGCGATCAGGCGAAAGTCGACCTTGCGCGGGGTGTTTTCACCGAGTCGATAGATCTCGCCGCGCTCGAGCACCCGCAACAAATGCGGCTGCAGATCGAGCGGCATCTCGCCGATCTCATCGAGGAAGAGCGTGCCGCCGTGGGCCGCCTCGAGCTTGCCGGCCATGCCGCCACGCCGTGCCCCCGTAAACGCGCCTTCGGCGTAGCCGAAGAGCTCACTGGCGAGCAGCTCGCGCGACAGGCCGCCACAGTTGAGTGCGACGTAAGGGCCGCCGGCGTGCGGCCCGGCGCGGTGGATGCCTTGGGCGAACTCTTCCTTGCCCGCCCCCGTCTCCCCCAACAAGAGAATCGGGACTTTCGCCCGAGCCAGGCGATCGGTCTTGCGGATCAAAGCCTGCATCGTCGGATCGGCGGTAACGATGCCGGCAAAGGCATGAGGCACGCTCTCGTTGGCAACGTAATGACGCTCGCTGGCGCCGCGCGCCGCCCGGCCTACCCGCGGCAAGGGCAAATGCACCACGGCACCGAGACGCTCACCGTGATCCACGATCGCCTCCAGCCATTCCGGACGCAACCACGATGGCACGGCCGGCGTATCCTGCGCCGGATTCATAGGACCGACGAGCCGGGAAGGACGGGAAAAATCGATCATTCCCCCCAAGGCTTCGATCGCCGCCCGGGCGTTTTCGCTTGCCCAGATGGGGTAGCCCCGTCGATCGACGACGAGCATGCCATCACTGCGGCTGCGGGATCGCGCCACCTCGAGCAAGCGATAGCGCAGTTCCATCTCTTGCATCGTGATGCGACTCTCGATGCGCTGCGCCGCGGTAACCACCAAGGCCAGGCTCTGGCGACTGAAGGAGCGGGACAGGCCGGAGACGTCGAGCACACCCAAGATCTCGCCGTCGTGCGGATGGCGGATTGCCGTCGCCGCGCAGCTCCAGCGCTTGATGCCGGCGCAGTAATGCTCCGCCGAGTGGATCTGCACCGGCTGCGCCAGCACCAGAGCCGTGCCGATGGCATTCGTCCCACATACATCCTCGCCCCAGGCTGCGCCCGGCTGAAGGTGGATGGTTTTAGCGGCATCGAGCGTCGGTGCATCCCCCTCCATCGTCAGGATCATGCAGGAGGGGTTGGTGAGCAACATCACGGTACCGGTCTCGCGGAGGAAATCCCGGGCACAGGCCATCACCGGCGCACTCGCCTGCAGCAAGTCGCGATACCCTGCCTTGATCTCCTCCAAGGAAGAGTCGGCGATCGGTGGGGGTGCGGCCGCCTGGCGCGGGTCGACGGCGAGGCGCTGACTCCTTTCCCACGAGCGCGCCACCAGTTCTCTCAGTGAAAACACGGGCTCGCGCTCGCCGGCGAGGAAACGCTCCCACGCCGTCATCACCGCCCGCTCTTTTTCCGGCTCGGGAAAAGCATCCCCGGGTAATCGAGCGTCCATCTCTACCCTCTCCTCATGTGTTCGGCGAAATGGCGTCGACGACGTTTTCCGCTCTTTTTGTGAACACAAAAAATCCCTATGGCCACATAAGCTTACACCGTTTTTCGGTAAAAGCAACGGTGGCCATGGGTAAAAGGGAGGAAACGGATCAGGATGCGCTGCGGCAGGATCGGATCGCCTCGATCGCCGAGGCGTCTTCGAGCGAACTGAGGTCTCCCAGAGGTTGGTCGAGATAGGCGGCGCGCACGAGGCGGCGAAGGATTTTGCCGTTGCGCGTCTTCGGCAAGACGGGCACCCGATGGATGCGCTTGGGCGCGAGCGCCTTGCCAAGAACCTCGGCCACATGGGCGATCAGCTCCTGCTCGAGTTCCACCCAGGGGCGTGGGGCCGCCGTGGGACGCAAGGTGACGAAGCACACCGCCACTTCGCCTTTGAGGGGGTCGGGTACGCCAATGGCGACCGCCTCGGCCACCCAGGGATGCGCAACGAGAGCCGACTCGTATTCGGCCGGACCGACGCGCTTTCCCGCCACCTTGAGCGTATCGTCGCTGCGACCCTGGATGAACCAGTGCCCGTCGGCGTCTACGGCCACCCAATCGCCGTGCACCCACACGTTCGGGAAACGTGACCAGTAGGTCGAGAGATAGCGCTCATCGTCGCGCCAGAAGCCCCTCGTCATCCCTGGCCAGGGCGCGCGCAGTACCAATTCCCCGACTTCCCCCGGCCGATCGAGCAAGGAACGTCCATCTACATCGACCACGTCAGCCACCATCCCAGGAATCGGACCGGCGAAACCACAGGGTTTTTGCGGCAAACCGACGAAGCAAGAGAGGATGCCGCCGCCGATCTCGGTGCCGCCGGAATAGTTGATGATCGGACGGCGCTTCTCGCCCACCGTCTCGTAGAGCCAGCGCCAGGGGGTCTCGTTCCAGGGCTCACCAGTGGAGCCGAACACGCGCAGCGTCTCCAGCATCCCTGCTTGGGGCAGAGCCTCGTCCCCCGCAGCCATCAGCAGGCGCGCCAGCGTCGGCGCGAAACCCAGGTGCGTCAGGCGGTGCCGCTCGACCAGCGACCACAATCGCCGCCGGTCGGGATGATCCGGAACCCCCTCGAACAAGGCGATGGTGGCACCGCGCATCCAACCGCCATAGACGAGCCAAGGACCCATCATCCATCCCATGTCGGTGACCCAGAGGATGCGATCGCGGGGCTTGAGATCGAAGGCCACGGCCAGATCTTGGGCCGCCTTGAGGGCAAAGCCGATCTGGGTGTGCACCACGCCCTTGGGTTTGCCGGTGGTCCCCGAGGTATAGAGGATCATCGACGGCGTCTCGGCGGGGAAAACGGTGGGATCCTCGTGCCGCGCACCAGCGACAAGAAGGGCGGCGTAGTCGTGTTCCTGCCAATGCGCGCCTGCCGAAGGCGCTCCACGCAAAGCACCGAGCCGGCCGACGACGAGCAGATGCCGCACCGAGGGGGAGCGCTCCAAGGCGGCGCGCGCTTCCTCGAGCATCGGCACCGCCTTGCCGCGGCGCAAGAACCCGTCGGCACACACCAGCACCTTGGCTTCGCCATCGTTGAGGCGATTCGCCACCGCCTCGGCGCCGTAGCCGGAGAAGAACGGCATCGCGATCGCCCCGAGCCGTACCGTCGCGAGCATCACGAGGGCGGTCTCGGGCAGCATGGGCAGGAAAACGCCGATCCGGTCTCCCTGCTCCACCCCCAAGCCCCGAAGCACGGAGGCGAGCCGCCGCGCTTCGTCGTCCACTTCCCTCCAGCTCAGACTGCGCACGGTGCCATCGTCCCCCTCCCACAGCAGGGCGTCCTCTTCGGGCAGTTCGCGCGCGCGCCGCCCGACGAGATGATCGTAGAAATCCCATTGGCCGCCGACGAACCACTTCGGCCACATGATGCCGCGCGAGACGTCGAGCACCTCGGTGTAGGGCTGCGCCCAACGGATCTCGAGCGCCTCGGCCGTCTCGCCCCAGAAACGGGCCGGCTCGCGTGCGGCAGCCTCGCGCAGCTCGCCGAGATCGGCGCAACCGTAGCGCTGAAGAAAACCGGCCAGCCAAGTCTGGGCGAACGGGGTTCCCGTCGCCAGTTCGATCGCCATCGTCCCCCTCCCTTTCTTGTTCGGGTCGGCGCACGCGGCATTGCACCGCGCACGCCTTTCCCTTGCATCTCAGGCGGCCGCCCGCTCCGGCACCGGCAGCCCCAGCCATTCTTTATAGAACGCCTCGATGTCCGGCTCGAAGTCATGGATCACCGGATACCACGGCGTAGGCGCCTCCACGTCGTGCAGCGTGCCGCACTCGGGGCAGTAGTACTCGCGATACACTTGCCAGGCCGGGTCCGGCGCCATCAGCTTGGGATAGATCTCGGTGAGTGCCTCTTCCGTGTCGCGCACGTAGATGACGGCGTGCATCTTCCAGTTCTGTCGGTAGTCGCAGAATTCATGGCCGCAGTCGCACTTGATCACCCAGCGCTTGTCTGCGGCGGTCTGCACGATGTAGAGATGCGGTCCCAGCGGGAGGATGATCTTGTCTTTCCAGCCGAGCCGCTCCTGCAGCACACCGACGTAGAGCTCGAAGCGCTCCGGGTCCTTGGGCATCGCCAGCATACGGAAGACCGTGTCCCAATCCAGCCGGCCGTCGATGAGTTTCTCGATCTGCTCTTTCGTGTAAGTCGTTGCCATCGTTCGTCTCCTCGTTCCTCATTGCGGCGGGGGGGGATTCCCCGCCGTCGTCTTGCTCATTCTTCCACTAGAACCACCGGATGCACGTCGGGCAGCTTGCTGAGGTCCATCCGGTAACGGGAACCGTAGGATGGCACCCCTAGTTCATCCTCGGTGAGTTCCCAATCGGCCGGGAGATCCCAGAATTTCTTGAATTCAGCGTAGAACTTCTTCGACAGTCCGAAGCTCGTCGCGTACATGTGGCGCACCGGCAGGCTCGCGTGCTTGGTGACGATGCGCTCGCGCTCGTCTCGCATCCACGTTTTCACCGGCACGGCGCGGCGCAGGCGCTCCCTGCGGATCTCGGCGCGGCGGGTCTTCGTCTTCTCGGCGTCGACTGACCACACGCCTTTTTCGTTTTGCAGCAATACCGCACCATAGACTTTGCGCGCATATTCCGGCAGCAAAAACCCATGATTGAGATCGTTGGCGATCGCCGCAGGGTCGCGATCGAGCGGATCGCCGAAGCCAGGACCACCTCGCAGATAGTTGAGGTAGAGGTCGTAGTCCTCGAAGCATTTCTCGGTGGTCATCGCCTGCTTGTCTCGCTTGACGCGGGCGGTGGCGTCGATGTGCTTCTCGTACTCGTAAGCGCTCGGGTTGAGGTCGGCCCCCAGCGGCAGCGAGTCATTGGTCATGATCCGGTCCTTGAGCCCGGTCTTGTGCGCTTCGAATCGGTAGCCGGTCGCCGAGGGGTAGCCGCCCATCAGGCCCCAGTCACTGTTCATGTAGCCGTTGCCCATGAAATACATGGTCCAGTCCTTGGCCTTCCAGACCATGCGCAGCGTCTCGAAGCCGCAACCACCGCGGTATTTGCCGTAGCCGCCGGAGTTGGCCTTGACGTTGCGCCCGAGATAGAGGAGCGGCTCGGCCATCTCCCAGATCTCGATGTCGCCCATGTCGCCTTCGGGGTTCCAGATCGCCGCGGCGTGGTTGAGCCCGTCCTTGATCGCGCAGGCGCCGGTGCCGCAAGCGGCCGACTCGAAGCTATTGACCGCGTGCACCTCCCCTTCTTGGTTGATCCCACCACCTTGCAGCCAGTTGGCGGTGTTGGCGTTGCCAGAGTTGACTTCCTCCAGATAGCCCCGGCTGAAGTAGCCGTGCGACAGCGCCCGCCACAGCGCGCTCCAGCCCGAGACGAGGAAGTGCCAGGCGTAGGCGTGGCCCGTGCGCCGATCGTCCGGGTTCATCCACGTTCCCTTAGGCAAACGGAACTCGGTACCGTAATAGGCGCCGTCGTTGATGCGCTGCGTCGGCACCAGCGTCTGGGTCATCATCACCCAGATGCCGCTGGTGAAGGCAACCTGGTTGGCGTTGTAGCTATGCCAGCCCCAGCGGCTCGCCCCTTCGAAATCGAGTTTCCACGATCCGTCGGCACGCACCGTCATCTCGCACGGCGAATGCATGATGGTATCGATTTTTGCATACTCGGAAGGGGTTTGGACGTCGGGATGCGCATAGGGGACGTCGACGAAGGCCACGGTGCGGTACTTGCCGGGGATGGTCATCGCCTTGATGCGGTTCTGCAGACCTCGCCGCCCCTCTTCGATGACTTCATACGAGAACTGCTCGTAGGCATCCAGTCCCTCTTCCTCGATCACTTCTTCCACGAGTGCCCGCACCATGTGGCAGCCGGCGATGCGGGTGCGCTCATCGAGGATCCAGTACTTCGGCGTGCGGATCGAGCGCTGGCTCTCGTGCAGCCAGTCGCGCAGCGGTACGTCGTTGACGCCGGTCTTGCGGCAAGTGGCCATGTAGCCATCGCCGAAGCGCGACACCTGCCCCGTCGACATCGATCCGGGGGAGATCGACCCTGTGTCGATCACGTGCGTCACGCCGCCCACCCAACCCACGAGTTTGCCGTGCGCGAAAATCGGTACGATGGTGGCGATGTCGCAAGGGTGCACGTTGCCGATGGCGCAGTCGTTGTTGGTGAACATATCGCCCGGATTGATGCCCGGGTTGCTCTCCCAGTCGTTCTCGATCATGTATTTGATCGCTGCGCCCATGGTGCCGACGTGGATGATGATGCCGGTGGAGGTGAGCACGCAGTCGCCGGCCGGGTTGTAGAGGGTGAAGCACAGTTCCCCTTCCTGCTCGACGATGGGGCTTGCGGCGATCTTCTTCGCCGTCTCGCGGGCATGCACCAAGCCGCCGCGCAGTTTGGAGAAGAGCTTTTCATAGCGGATCGGGTCGCTCTCGCGCAGCTCGAGCTTCTTGAGGCCGTTGTAATGGCCACTCTTGGCGGTACGCTCGAGAATGCCGTCGCGGAACTGCTTCAAGGTCATGCCGTTGCCTAGCAAGCTGCCGGCCCGGGTCGCGTTCGGGTTCATGATGTTCATGGATGTCTCCTCCTCAGATTTCTTTCAGATGGAACAGGCGGTGCTTGTCGAGCCGCACTTCAAACCCAGTTGGAACGACCAGGGTGGTGGCATCCGACTCGATGATGGCCGGCCCGGTGATACGGTTTCCGGGCTTGAGCGCTTCCATCTTCCAGATCGTCGCCTCGGCCCACTTGTGGTGACGATAAAATGGGCGCGTACCGAGTTTCGCTTCCGCCGCCGGATTCGGACCGCCATCTGGGTCTTCGGGAAGCACGGGTTTTTGCGTCGCCACGTAGCCGCGCATGATGGCGCCGGTGACCGAGAAGCCGAGCTCGGGCGAGCGGGCCGAATGGGAATACACCCGCCCGTACGTGTTCTCGAACGCCTCCACCATCTTGTCCCAATCCTGCTCCGTGCGGGCCTGCGCCACGGGAGACTCGATCTCCAGGTCGTTCAACTGCCCCATGTACTGCATGCGGAAGCCAGGGCGCAGCATCACATCCTCGGGCTTGAAGCCGTTGATGACGAATTCCTCGACGACCTTGGCGGCCAGTTCCTGCCAGGCGTCCATCAGCACGGCGCAGGCGGCCACCTTGTCGGTGTCGCTCGCATGCTGGGGCAAGGCCAGATCGACGCTCTTGTCGTAGCGGTATTCGAAGTCGGCGCAGGCGCAGCCGAAGGCGGAAAACCCTGCCGCCCAGGCCGGAATGATGACGTCGCGGAATCCCGCTCCCTGCGTATAGCCATAGGTGTGCACGGGCCCCGCGCCGCCGTAGGAGAAGCAGACGAAGTCGGTAGCGCTGTAGCCCTTGCCGCTGATGGTCGCGCGCAGGTAGTCCCGCAGGTGCAGGTCGAGCAATTCGATGACGCCGGCGGCGGCGTCTTCCACGCTCAGTCCCAAGGGGTCGGCGATCTGCGCCTTGAGATGCTGGCGCGCGCGCTCCACGTCGAGCTTGATCGCCCCGCCGAGGAAGTTGTTCGGGTTGAGATACCCCAGCACGACGTGGCAATCCGACACGGTGACGGTATCGAGCCCGCTCTCCGGCCAGCAGGTCCCCACCCGGTAACCGGCGCTGTCGGGTCCGAGCTTGATGCCGCCGCTATAGGGGTCGATGCGCACGAAGGAACCGGCCCCGGCCCCGACCGAGTCCATCGACACGAGCGGCAGCGAGAGCACGAGCCTCGCCATGTCCGGGTCGGAGGCGATGGCGAAGTTACCCTTGGTGATGAGCGCCATGTCGAAGCTGGTGCCGCCGATGTCACTGCAGGCGATGTTGTCGTAGCCCAGTTTCTCGCCGAGGAGTTTCGAGCCGATGACCCCTCCGATCGGCCCGGAAACGATGGTGCGGGCGAGCTCTTTCGCTTTCCAGCTGATCGTGCCGCCGTGGGTAGCCATCACGCGCAGGTCGAACTTGGCGCCGTGTTTCTTGAAGCGGTCGTTGACTTTCTTCAGCGTCTGGCGCGAGGGTTCGGCGGCGTAGGCTTCGAGCACCGTGGTGTTGGTGCGGTGGCTCTCCTTGCGCGAGGGGTAGTAATCGACCGAGGCGAAGACCGGGATCTTTGCTCCAAGCCGATCGAGTTCTTCGAGGCAGATATCGCGCGCACGCCGTTCGTTGGTCGCGTTCTTGTGCGATTGCAGCAGCGAGATGACGATCGCCTTGGAACCGGCGTCGACCAGTTCCCGCACCGCCTGGCGAACTTCGTTCTCGCGCAAGGGCACCACGATCTCGCCTTGCACGTCGGTGCGTTCGGTGACGCCCCGGGTGCGCGACAGCGGCACGAGCGGTTCGTCGTAGCGGTGGGTGTTGAGATGGATGCGCTCCTCCAGGGCATAGCCGAGATAAGACTGGATCGCTCGCCCCATCGAATGCACGTGCTCGAAGCCCTTGTTGCAGATGAGCCCCACTTCAAGCCCTTTGCGCTGCACCACGCGGTTGAGCATCGCCGTGCCGGAATACACGCCCGTGACGAGTTCGGGATAGACGTCGTCGACGGTGCGGTTCCAGTGTGCGAGCGCGTCCTGCGACGAGTTATAGATGGCAAGCGACTCGTCTTCGGGATTGCTCTGCGCCTTGCCGACGACGAAGCGGCCATCCTCGCGGACGAAAAAGGTGTCGGTCATCGTGCCGCCGGCGTCGATTCCCATCACCTGGACTTTGGAAGTCTGCCCCCCGGCTCGAGAGGTCTGCTGTCCGGTCTCCATAGGTGTCTCCTCCTTGTTTGACGAACGGCATTCGCGAATGAACGCCTGGTTTCTTGTATGCAAGCTCCGTGCCACATTTGAAATGACGCACTGCAACAATGAGTTCAACCAGAATATAGGCTAATTCAACTATTAGTTTCTTGCATCACAGCACAAGGCAACGATTCCTGGTCGTCCGAAAATCGAACGGTTCATCCGTGAATCGAACGACGCCGTTCGAAAGAAGCGTTCGAGATGCCTTATCATCGATAAAAAGGACGGAGTTCCCTCCCATGCCCTTGTCTGATCCTGCCCCCCGTGGTGGCCTGCGCGCGTTGCCTTTGAGCGTGTGGGGCCTGGCGCTGACCTCGCTCTTCATGGACATCTCCTCGGAGATGATCCACAGCCTGTTGCCGCTCTTTCTCTCGGGCGTGCTGGGGGCCTCGATGGCCACGATCGGGCTCATCGAGGGTCTGGCGGAAGCCACGGTGGCCTTCACCAAGGTCTTCTCCGGAGCACTGTCGGACTTTCTGCACCGGCGCAAGGCCATCGTGGTGACCGGCTATGCGCTCTCGGCCTTCACCAAGCCGCTCTTCCCGCTCGCCGCCTCGGTCTCGTGGGTGCTGGCGGCGCGGCTGCTCGACCGTTTCGGCAAAGGGATCCGCGAAGCCCCGCGCGACGCGCTCATCGCCGACGTCACGCCCGACGAGCTGCGCGGCGCGGCCTACGGTTTGCGCCAGGCGCTCGATTCGGTGGGCGCCTTCGTCGGACCGCTCCTTGCCTTCGCCCTCATGGCCTGGTTTGCCGGTGACATTCGGCTGGTGTTCTGGGTGGCGGCACTGCCGGCGATCCTGGCCGTACTCGCGCTCGTGCGGCTCGTGCCCGAACCGCCCCGCGCCACCGCGCCCGCCGTGCGCGAGACCTTCTCCTGGCGGCAGGTCCTCTCCCTGCCGCGCGCCTATTGGGCGATCGTGGGCCTTGGCGTGCTCTTCACGCTGGCGCGCTACAGCGAAGCCTTCCTGCTGCTGCGCGCGCACGACGTGGGGCTGGCCACGGAAGCAGTGCCGCTGGTGATGATCGCCATGAACGTGGCCTACGCCGCGCTCGCCTACCCGGCCGGCACCGCGGCCGACCGGATCGGTCCACAGCGCCTGCTCCTTGCCGGCATCGCCGCCCTCGTCCTTGCCGATCTGCTGCTGGCGGCAGCAAGCGGCCCGACGGCGGTCTTCCTTGCCGCCGTGCTCTGGGGCTTGCATCTGGCCGCCACGCAAGGCATCTTCGCCAAGATGATCGCGCACGCCGCCCAGGCCGAACTGCGCGGCACGGCCTTCGGCCTGTTCCACCTGCTCAGCGGCCTCGCGCTGCTCGCCGCCAGCAGCCTCGCCGGCTGGCTGTGGAGCGTCTGGAGCGCCGAAGCCGCGTTTCTCGCGGCGGCGCTCCTTGCCGCGATCGCCGCAGCGGCTTTGACGAGGTACGAAAAAACACCGTAATCCACTGACCGAAAAAATTTTCCATCGCTTGCGACAAGCTTGTCATTGTCCTTGCCGCCCTATCGATGCGCCATACTGTGCGCATGAACGGACGGCACCTCTTTCTCATCGGTTACGACATCAGCGACCCAGCCCGGCTGGTGAAGGCACTCAAGCTCGTGCGCTGCCACGCGCTTGGCGGGCAAAAGTCCTTCTACGAATGCTGGCTCACCACCCAGGAGTTGCAGCAGACCCGCAACGCCCTGAACCGCCTCATCGACCCTGAAACCGACCGCGTCGTCTTCATCCTGCTCAACGCCGGAACCGAGTCCCTACGCCTGGGAAGCGCCACGCCGATCGACCACGGCGACTACTTCCTCGTCACATGAGCACACCCCCATGACCACCCTCTACCTCGACCGCAGCGGAACCCTCCTCGAAGCCTCGGGCGAAGTCCTCGGTCTGCGCGACGCCGCCGGCCGGCTCGAACGGCGCATTCCCATCAAGTTCCTCGAACGGGTCATCATCCGCGCACGCTGCCACCTCGACAGCAGCACGCTTGCCTGCCTCTCGGCACACGAAGTCCCGGTGCTCATCCTCGACGGCCGTGCCGGACGGCGGCTTTCCCACTGGGTCGGCGCTCCGCACAACGACGCCCGCCGTCGCTGGGGGCAACTCCTCACCCTCGCCACCCCCTCGTCTGCCGCCACGCTCGCACGCGCCTTCGTGCATGCCAAGATCCGCCGCCAGCGCCGCACGCTCATTTCCATCGGCGCTGCCCGGCCCGACCTGCGCAAGCCCCTGTGGGATGCCTGCCAGACGCTGCAGGCCATCGAGCAGCGCCTGCGCAACGACCCCGCCCTGGGTTGTGTACCATCCTTTCTGTAAATTCC